>JACQDU010000505.1:1377-6169 GCA_016200955.1 bacterium | reverse complement strand
CACTCGTTTCGCCGAGGGCCGCGTCGGCCTCTGGACCAAGGCCGACTCGGTGACCGAGTTCTCGGGCTTCAAGGTCACGGGAACGCAATAGAGCGTGACGGAGCGGACGTGAAGATCCTCGTCATAGAAGACGAAGCCAAGGTCGCGCGCGCGCTCGTGAGCTCGCTCGAAGCCGAGCACTACCAGGCCGTGCTGGCGCGGAACGGCGAGGACGGTTTCTTCCGCGCGAGCTCCGAGAAGTTCGACCTCGTCCTCCTCGACCTCGGCTTGCCGGGTCGCGGCGGGATCGAGGTCCTGAAGGCGCTCCGGGGACGGGGCGACGCGACGCCGGTTCTTGTCCTAACGGCGCGCGACGGCATCGAGGATCGCGTGCTCGGGCTCGACAGCGGCGCCGACGACTACCTCGTGAAGCCGTTCGCGATCGCCGAGGTCCTCGCCCGGATCAGGGCGCTCCTCCGCCGCGGGCGGCCGGATCAGGTCCTTCGCCTCAAGGCGGCCGATCTCGAGGTCGACCTCGTGACGCGCAAGGTGAGCCGGGGATCGTCGGAGCTCACGTTGACTCCCAGGGAGTACGACCTGCTCGAGTATCTCCTCCGGCACAAGGACCAGCTCGTGTCGCGCGGGATGCTCGCGCGCGAAGTCTGGAAGGAGGTCGCCCGAGCGACCCCGCTCGACAACGTGATCGACGTCCACATGAACAGCCTGCGGAAGAAAGTCGACGAGGGCTTGGCCAACAAGCTCATCCACACCGTTCGCGGCGTCGGCTTCGTGCTCAAGGAGGGCGGACCCTCGTGAGCTGGTGGGCAAGGCGGAGCGCGCGCACGCGGCTGGCGATCGTCCTCATCGCGGCGCAGGCCACGGTCGTGGTGTGCCTCGCCGTGATCATCGCCTTCGCGCAGGCGAGGATCGTCTACTCCCAGCTCGACCAGCAACTCGACGACGACATCGAGAACGCGGAGCAGCTCCTCGAGCGCGCGCCGGAAGGCGGCCTGCGGTGGCGGGCGGGACAGCGCGCGGACGGACACGCGGAGCCGGAGGCCGATCGGTCGATCGAGGTCTTCGGCGCGGACGGTAACCTGCTCTACCGGAGCCGCACGGCTCTCGCCGTCGACCTCGGGTCGCCTCCGTCGGTGCCCGAGCACATGAGGAACGGCCCGGCATCGCGCGCGTTTCCTGGCGACGGTCACTTGCGAGTCTTGAGCGGCGGGTGCGCGGTCAACGGTCTTCCGGTCGTGATCCGCGCCGCGCGCTCGGACAAGCTCGTCCGGGACCAGCTCGCGCTCCTCGGAGGGTCGATCACCGCCGCGCTCGTGGCCATGGTGCTCATGGCTACGTTGACCGGGTACGCGATCGCGGGCCGCGCTCTCGCACCTCTCGCGAAGATGGCCGAACGCGCAAAGACGATCACGGCCGAGAAGCTGTCCGAACGCTTGCCGGTCGAGAACCCGAGGGACGAGCTCGGGAGGCTCGCGATCGTCATGAACGAGGCGTTCGCCCGCCTCGAGCGCTCGTTCGAGCAGATGCGACGCTTCACCGCGGACGCTTCTCACGAGCTCAGGACGCCGCTCACCGCGATCCGGACGGTCGGCGAGGTCGCTCTGCGCGAGGGCGTGGACGCTGCCGCCTCGCGCGAAGTGATCGGAAGCATGCTCGAGGAGACCGATCGCCTCGCACGGCTCGTGGACAGCTTGCTCACGCTCTCGCGCGCGGACGCGGGACGCGTGAAGCTGAACCCCGAGCCGACCGATCTCGCCGAGCTGGCGCGCGAGGTCGTCGGCCACCTGGGCGTCCTTGCCGAGGAGAAGCGCCAGACCATCGCCGTCGAGTCGCAGGGGCCGGTCCCGGTCCTCGTGGACCGGCTCGTGCTGAGACAGGCCGTGATCAACGTCGTCGACAACGCGATCAAGTACGGCCCGGAAGCCGGACCGATCCGCGTCGTCGTCGAGTCGAAGCCGCAGGGCGCCGTGCTCGCGGTGGTCGACCGCGGGCCCGGCATAGCGGTGGAACATCGGGCGCGAGTCTTCGATCGCTTCTACCGCGTGGACGCGTCCCGCTCGCGCGAGGACGGCGGCGCGGGCCTCGGTCTCGCGATCGCGCGCTGGGCGGTCGAGGCCAACGGAGGCTGTCTCGAGCTCGAGAGCAAGCCGGGCGAAGGAAGCACGTTTCGGATCGTTCTGCCTCGACGCCCTCCGGCGTAGCGAAGGAAGGGCAAGCAATGTCCGTTCGACTTCCGGCTCCGCAGGGAGATCAGCGCGACGCTGGAACCTCGCCGCGATGGCTGCCATCTTCCGGCGATCGTGCACCGACGCACGAAGACAGTCGGACGGCATGATGCGAATCGAACTCGAGGCGAGCGAGAGAGCCGCACCTTCCCGCGCGGCCGCGCATCGCTACGAGAAGGCGGGAGCGATCCCATGACCGAGCTCCGTTGCCCTCGCTGTGGCCGGGTCGTCTCGCCGTCGGCCGAGGGAGAAACGGCGAGCTCGTGCCCGGAGTGCGAGCCCCAAGGAGCAGGCGTCGCGCCCGCCGATTCGAGCGCTCCCACGCGGCAGGTCCGATCGGACGCCGTCGTCGTCGCCAAATCGAGCGAGCCTGGGCCGATCCCAAGAAACGATTCGGGTCCTTCGTCGTCCTCTCCGAGCTGGGAAAGGGAGGCATGGGAGTCGTCTATCGCGCCTGGGATTCTCGTCTGCGCCGGGTCGTGGCGCTGAAAACGATCCTTCCCGGGGCGGACGTCGACAACGAGACGATCCAGCGCTTTCGCCGCGAGGCCGAGGCCGTCGCGAGGCTGCGCCATCCGAACATCGTCGCGGTCCACGAGGCCGGCGAGACCGACGGCAAGCACTACATCGCGATGGACTTCGTCGCGGGGAGCACGCTCCAGCGCCGGCTCGGGCCGGCGGCGGAGCGTGCCGAGAGGCTCCCGCTCTCGCGCAGCGTGGAGGTGATGCGCGATGTCGCGCGCGCCGTCCACTACGCGCACGAGCAAGGCGTCGTCCACCGCGACATCAAGCCCGCGAACATCCTGCTCGATGGGAAGACGCATCCGTTCGTCCTCGACTTCGGTCTCGCGAGCATCCGAGGCTCCGGGACGAAGCTGACGAGGACCGGCGCGAGCATGGGGACGCCCGCTTACATGCCCCCGGAGCAGGCGCGCTGGCAGAGGACCGACGAGCGGAGCGACGTCTACTCTCTCGGGGCGACGCTCTATTACGTGCTCACGGGCCGGGCGCCCTTCGACGGCGCGTCGGACATGAACATCTTCATGGCGGTCATGACCAAGGACCCCGCGCCGCCGACGACGTTCAACCGCAGGCTCTCCGCGGACCTCGAGACGATCTGTCTCAAGTGCCTGGAGAAAGAGCCAGAGAAGCGCTACGCCAGCGCTGCCGCGCTCGCGGACGACCTCGGAAGTTACCTCGCCGGCGATCCGATCGCGGCTCGTCCTCTCTCCGCGATGGAGAGGGTGGTCCGTCGTGCGAGGAGGAACAAGCTCGCGACGGCCCTCGTCGGGCTCTCGATTCTCCTCGTGGTCTCGCCGCTCGTCGCTGCTCTCGTCGTCCACAGGACGCGGATCAAGGCGGAGGAGGAGCGGAAGCGAGCCATCGAGGCTGAGCACGAGGCGGCGCTCGTGGCCGAGCGAGAACGCCACAAGCGAGCCGCGCGCGAGGAGGCCCGTACGACGTCGGAGGCTTTCGCGGCGGCGCTCGCAGCTCGTCCGGGCGAGGGTCTGGAAGCGGAGCAACAGCGGACGGACGACCTCCTCGCTCGAGGCCTCAGGGCACTCCAGGCGGGCCTGCGGCTCACCGCGATCGCTTCGGACGACGTCGAGGCGAGAAAGCGCGCGTTCGCCACGGCGCTCGAGCTCGGTCGTGTCGCCCTCAAAGCGGAGCAATGGAGCGTCGCTTCGACGGCCTTCGAGGAAGCGGCCGGTCTCTCCGTCGACGACGCGCTCGCGGCCCAGGAGCTCAAGAGGGTGTCGGCCCAGCGACGCGCGCTCCAGGACGAGCACAAGGCGACGGTCGAGAGCACGATCGCCGCCGTCCTCTCGAGCTCGCGAGCCTACGATCACGACGACGCCTTGTTCACGCTCGTTCGCCTCGGCGAGCCGCAGACGGTGCGGCTGCTCGTCGCGCAGCTCGACGAGTCATCCCGCCTCCTGGGAGAGGCGACGCGAGCGGTCTACCTGAGCGCCGCCGACCCCGGCGAGCTCGAGGCAACTGCGGGCGAGCCCCGGCTCGTCGGGATCGATGCCGCCGTCGACAAGTTGCTCGCGCTCAAGGTCGGCGAGAGTCGCGACGCGTCTTCCGCGGAGCTGCTCGATCGCGCGGAGCGCCGAGTCGTGGCACGCATGGAGAAGGCCGGCCGCCGGCTCCGCTTCGGCCAGATCCTCGCCTCGGCGCAAGCCGCCAAGCTCGGGTCGCGGCGACTCGAGCTCACGAAGCTCACGTGCATCGCGCTCGGCCGGATCCGGATCGAGGAGCGAGCGCTGGAGTCGCTCGTTTCTTATCTCGCCGCGGAGGAGGACGAGCTGCGAGCGATCCCTGCCGGGGTTGCCCTCGCCCATCTCGGAAGCGACCACGCGGTTCGCGCTGTCCGCGCCTGCCGGTGGTTCTCGACGGACGGTCCGTTCCGCATGCAGGTGACGAGCGTCCTCGAGCGTCGGCGTCTCGCTCCCGTCCAGCGCGCCGCGACGGCCCAGGAGTTCTTCGAACGCGGCCGGGCCCGCATGGACACCGGCGACCTCGACCACGCGCTCGAGGACTTCACGCAGGCGATCGAGCTCGCGCGG
>JACQDU010000505.1:0-1372 GCA_016200955.1 bacterium | reverse complement strand
CGGTCCGACTTCCGTGCGTGGTTCTTCCGGGGCATCGCGAAGCACAAGAAGCGCGACCTCTCGGGCGCCGTCAAGGATCTCAGCGAGGCGATCGACCGCGATCCGCGGCAGGCTTCGATATGGACCGACCGTGCGCTCGTTCGTAGCGATCTGGGAGACCTCGAAGGCGCCATCGCGGACTTCACGCAAGCGATCACACTCGCGCCCGAGTCGGTCGTGGCCTGGAACGAGCGTGGCCATACCCGGGCGCAGCGTGGCGATCACGCTGGCGCGTTGGCCGACTTCGAGCGCGCGATCGAGCTCGATCCTCGCCGCGCATCGATCTGGTCGGACCTCGGCGAGACGCTCCTCGCGAGTGGCAAGGCCGATCTCGCGATCGAGAAGCTCTCTCGTGCGATCGAGCTCGACGCGCGGAGCGCCGAGGCGTTTCGGCTCCGCGGTAACGCAAGAAGCACGAAGGGTGACTCGATCGGGGCCATCGCCGACCTGTCGCGCGCGATCGAGCTCTCCCCGAGATGGGGTTTGGCGTGGCGGAGCCGCGCCGGTGCCCGAGCGCGTGGAGACGATCTCGAGGGGGCGCTCGACGACTTGAACCATGCGATCGAGCTCATGCCGAAGAGCGCCGACGCGCTCGCCGATCGGGCGGAGCTCCGCGTAATGCGAGGCGATGACGTCCATGCCATCGCCGACGCCACCGCGGCGCTCGAGGCTAGCCCCAAGCTCGCGCGAGCCCTCCAGAGCCGCGGTGTCGCCCGCTCGCGAAAGGGTGACTCGGAAGGAGCGATCGCCGACCTGACGGGCGCGATCGAGCTCTCCCCCGGAAGCGCGGAGTGCTGGAACCACCGAGGCTTCGCTCGCGAGAAGGTCGGCGACCTTGCGGGCGCCGCGAGTGACTTCCGGCGTTTCCTCGAGCTGGCTCCCGGAAGCCCCGAGGCAGCCTCGGTACGGCGCGCGCTGGAGCGGCTCACGAAAGAGTGAGCCGACTCGGCCGTCCGGCGTCCCGAGCTCAGAACGTCTCGGTGCGCCAGACCGCCACGCGCGACTCCATGCCGCGAGCGAGCCCGCGCCCCATGCCGCGCGTGTCGAACGCCGCGCCGATCCCCCCGCGCCGGTCGACGACGATGAGCCCGCCCGTCTCTCCGCCGAATCGCTCGGTCAAGACGGAGATCGCGTGGTCCGCCGCTTCCTGCGCGCTGGCGCCCGTGCGAGCGAGGAAGTCGCAGGCTTCCTTGCAGAGAGCGATCTTCATGATCCTCTCGCCGATCCCGGTCGCCGACGCCGCGCCGCCCGAGCGGTCGGACGCGTAGAGCCCGCCTCCCGGGATCGCGGAGTCGCCGACGCGGAAGGGCGCCTTGAGCCAGAGCCCTCCCGT
>JACQDU010000504.1 GCA_016200955.1 bacterium | reverse complement strand
GCGCGCGGCGCGCGCGCGCTCGCCGGGCCCGGAGCGCTCCCCGCGTCGGGAGAGGCGGGCGCCTCGGGCTCGCCCTGGCGATCGGCGGTCGGCTCGCTGCTCATGTCGGGCGGTCTCTCCTGGCTCGAGTCTCTCACTCGACCCGTGCCGAGCGCCAGGGTGCGCCGTCACCGCGCCGGGCCGCCCCCGCGCGCTCGGGCTCCACCGTCGTTCTCCGGCGTCCGATCGATGAGAGAGACGATGTAGCCCGCGAACGCTCCCTCGTGGTCGTGGAGCGGCGCGAACGTGACGTCGAGCGTGCGCCTCTTCCGAGCCTTCACGTTCGACATGCGGACGACCGTCTCGTCCGACTCGACGGTGTCGAGCGCGGCGGTCAGTCCCTTGAGCTGCCAGCCGAGCTTGAGCGCGTCGAACGCCACGCCCGCGTGGTCCTTCCTGACTCCCAGGAACTCGAGCCCTTGCCTGTTGGCGTGCTGGACCGCGCGGTCGGGGCCGAGGGCGAACATGCCGATGTCCACGGACCGCAGCATCTCCTCGAACATGTGCGTGAGGCTCTGGTGCGCGGCCGTCCGCCGGTGGAGCTCCTCATTCGTCGTCTCGAGCTCCTCGTTCGTCGCCTCGAGCTCCTCGTTCGTCGTCTCGAGCTCCTCGTTCGTCGCCTGGTGCTCCTCGATCGTTGTCTCGAGCTCCTCGTTCGTCGCCTGGTGCTCCTCGTTGGCCGTCTCCAGCTCCTCGTTCGTCGCCTGAAGCTCCTCGTTGGCCGTCTCGAGCTCCTCGTTCGTCGTCTGGAGGAGCTCGTTCTTCTGCTGCACGTCGCGCAGCGCCGAGTCGAGCTTCGCGTTCGCGTGCGTGAGCTCGTCCGAGAGCCGGGAGGGCTCCGTGATGTCGTCGAAGATCATGATGACGACCGGCCGCGTGCCCGTCGCGAGGGGGAGCCTGACGATCGCGGCGCGCAGCTTCCGCGACGGCGGGTGCTCTCGTGCGAGCTCGATCAGGTCGAGATCCACTCGCCGCTTCGGCCCCTTCAGGACCGAGTCGACGGCCTGCTTGAGCTCGCGGTAGGGGAGTCCGGCGACGCTGTGGAAGAAGTCTCGCCGGAGCACGTCGTCGCTGCCCCGGTGGAAGATGCGCTCGGCCGCGCTGCTCCACGTCTGCACGCGGTAGGATTCGTCCACGGCGACGATCGCGCTCGGGAGTGCGTTCAGGAGGAGCTCGTCGTAGATCCTCATGTGCTCCATGTCGCGGCTCGACGTGTCCATGGCGCTCCGCATCTGCGCCTCGTCGGTCTCGAACGCGAGCGTGCGTCGGCGCGGGGCCGTCGTGTTGCTCGGGAGCCTGGCCCGGCGCTGATTCGCCGTGAGGGTGTAGAGGCGCCACCGGCCGTCGATGACCTCGAACTCCTCCTTCTCGGGCGGGACCTCCGACTTCCCGAGGAACAGGATCCCGTTCGGCTTGAGCGCGTAGCGAACGGTCTGGAAGACCCTCGCCTGGAGCGCCGGGTTGAAATAGATGAGGACGTTCCGGCACACGAGGAGGTCGAGGTTGAAGATCGGCGGGTTCTTCGTCACGTCGTGCGGGCCGAAGATCACCCACTTCCGGATCTGGCGCTTCACGCGGAAGTCGCGGTTGGCCGCCTCGAATCCCCCGCGGAGGGTGCGCGGCACGTTCGCGACCGACTGCGCGCTGTAGATCCCGCGCCTCCCCACCTCGAGCGCGGTCGTGTCCGCGTCGGTCGCGTAGATCTTCACGTCGCGGTCGTGCGTCCCGAGCATGTTCCAGAGAAGGAGCGCGACCGAGTACGCCTCCTCGCCCGTCGCGCAGCCCGCGCACCAGGCCCGGATCGGGGCCTTCGGGTCGCCGAGGAGCCTCTTGCGGAGCGCCTTCTTGAGGGACCGCCAGGCCGTCGGGTCGCGGAAGAAGCGCGTGACGCCGATCTGGAGGTCGTCGAGGAGCTTGTGGTGCTCGCCCGGGTCCTTGTCGAGGAGCGTCAGGTAGCTCTTGACCGTCTTCGCGCCGACGGCGCTCATGCGATGCCGGATGCGCCGGGTGATCGTGCCCGGCTTGTATTGGCGGAAGTCGCGGTTCGTGAGCAGCCGAAGCCGTTCGAGCACCGGGTCGATCGTCTCGGTCTTCCCCTCTCCCGAGACGAGCGTGTCGTCGCAGAACCGGATGATCGTCTCCCCGACTTCGTCGAGCGGCACGACGAAGTCGATCTCGCCCGCCTCCTGGGCCGCGCGCGCCATGTCCGTGAAGGTCGCGGTGTCGAGGGTCAGCG
>JACQDU010000533.1 GCA_016200955.1 bacterium | reverse complement strand
TGCTCGCGGCGTGCGACGAGCTGCGGGCCGACGTCGCCTCGCTCGACCTGCGCACGGGCGAAGCGCACGTCCGCGCGCTCGAGCTCGCGAACCCGCAAGGAAGGCTGCGAAACGAGGAAGGCGGCCTCCGCTTCCTCGACGCGGTCCTGCACCCGAGGAGCTCGGGCGCCGGCCGGACGGGCGAGCCGCGCGAGACGAGAGCGGACCGGATCGCGATCACCGACGGGGAGATCCTCTTCGAGGACTGGAGCGTGAGCCCGTTCGCGAGCATTCCGCTGAGCGGCTTCGAGATCGAGCTCATGGGAGCGAGCTCGCGCGCGACGGAAGAGCGCCGCCCCTTCCGCCTGCGCCTGGGAGTCAAGGGCGGCGAGGTCTTCGACGACCTCACCGGGAGAGCGGCGCTCTCGCTCGTCCCTCTCCTAGACGGCGACGCGGACGCGAGCATCACGGGAGTCAAGGTCAACCGGATCTCCGGTTACTCGAAGACGAAATGGAACCTCACGCTCAACGACGGGCGGCTCGACCTCGACCTGCACGGCCGCTTCAAGAACGGCCGCCTCTCCTGCGTCGCGCGGCTCGTCTTGCGGCAGGTGAGCACCGACGAGCCAGAGGAGCGCTCCGTCCTCGGCAAGAAGATCGGCATGAAGGTCCAGGACGCGATCGAGCAGCTCAGGGACGAGGACGGCGTCGTCACCCTCGACCGTTCCTTCGAGATCGACTTCGACGAGCACGGCCACGTCGTGAAGGACGGCGTGCACGTGGACGTGACGAGCATCATCCTGGACGCGGTCGCGACCGCGTTCCTCAACCGGTTCGCGCGCGTCTACGGCGAGGTGAAGAAGACCCTGACGACGATCCAGGAGGCCGCCTTGGGGAAGCGCGAGGAGACGAAGGAGCGCCCGCGCGTGCTCGCGTTCGGCGCCTCCGACGCGAGGCTCGCGAAGGAAGCGATCGCGGAGCTCGACGCGCTCGTGCCGAAGCTCCAGGCGGACTCGAAGCTCAGGGTCTCTCTCCGCGCGGAGGTCGGCCGCGAGGACAACGAGAGGGCGCTCAAGCTGGCCTCTCCTTCCACGGAGGACCGGCACGACCTCATCGCTCGCCTCGAGGCCAGGCGAGCGAGGCTCGAGCGGCGCCGCGCCGACGCCGAGGCCGAGGTGAGGGCGGCACTCCTCGCCGGCACGGACGCGCTCGGGCCCGCGCGCGCCAGGCACTCGCAGGCTTCGAGGGAAGTCGGCCAGGTCGAGGCCGCGCTCGACCGCCTCTACGACCTCGAGCGCGAGAGCGCGTCCGAGCGGGGCGCGCGCACTCCCGCGCGCGCGGGCGAGGAGCCGCAGGTGGACGTGCGTCTCGAGCGGCGCGCGCGCGAGATCGAGGACGCTCTCTGCGAGGACCGCGTCGAAGCCGTGCGGGCTCACCTCGTCGCGCGGGGCATCTCGCTCGAGCGCGTGCGCGTGCTCCACGCGAAGCTCAAGCCCTCTCCCGACGGCCAGGGGCAGGTCACGGTCGAGGTCGGCGCCGGAGCATCGTCGGGGAAGTAGGGGGCGTGCGCCGGCGATCTGGATCAGGAGATCCGTTGTCGTTGGCGTGTTGTAAAACGAGGCCGCCATCGAGGTGAGTCAGTGCCGCTCCTCGGCTTCAAGGGCAAGACAGCGGTCGAGACGTACCACCATACGGTCTGCCCGGACACGGACACGTGCTATTACATCGAAGCTGCCGGCGACGCGGCATCTGCTACGCTGCGCTTGACCGAGGCGGCGAACGGCCAGAAAGTGAACGTCCGGCGTGCCGAGCTGCTCACGGTGACACCGTTGGCCCCGTAGCTCAAACGGATAGAGCAATCGCCTTCTAAGCGATAGGTTGGGGGTTCAATTCCCTCCGGGGCTATCCGCGCGAAGATCGTCCGAGGCGGAGAGGCTCCGCTACTTCGACTTCCCCGCGAGGAGGGCGGCGGCTCGCTCGTCGTCGGCGGCGCCGGCCTCGTCGCTCTGGGCCCTCCTCGCCTGGGCACGGAGCAGGAAGGCCTCGGCGCGCCTCGGCCCCTCGAGGAGATCGAGGACCGAGGTGAGCTCCCGCTCGGCTCCCTTGCCGTCGCCGGCCTTGAGGAGCGTCTCGCCGAGCCGGATCGACTTCTCGCCCAGGAGAGACCTGAGCGCATCGGGGGACGGGCCCGCGTCGTGGGCTTCCTTGAGGCGGACGATCTCCTTCGCGTAGTAACCCGTCGTCCAGACGAGCGCGATCGAGGTCGTGATGCCGGCCGCGACGGCGACCTTCGGCCTCGCGCGGCGCCACCAGAGAGCGAGCGGAGAGGCGCGGCCGCCGACCTCGTCGCCCGCGAGCCAGCGGCGCAGGTCCTGCGCGAGGTCGCCCGCGGTCTGGTAGCGGTTCTCGCGGTGGCGCTCGATCGCCGTCATGATCACCGTGGCGAGGCCGCGGTCGACGTTCCGCTGGATCGAGCGGATCTGCGGGGCGTCCTGGTTGCTCGCGCTGCGGATGATCCGGATCGTGTCCACGTTCGCGTGAGGCGCGCGTCCGGAGACGGCGGAGTAGAGGCAGGCTCCCAGCGACCAGACGTCGCAGCGCTCGTCGTAGTCGAGGACGTCTCCCCTCAGGTACTCGGGCGCGAGGTAAGCCGGGCTCCCCATGATCTCGCCCTGCTTCGTCACGGCGCCCACCTCGCCGGAAGCGAACACGCTCCGCTGGAGGCGCGCGATGCCGAAGTCGATCACGGTCGGCTCGCGGCGCTTGTCGACGAGGATGTTCCGTGGCTTCAGGTCGCGGTGGACGACGCCCTGCTGGTGCGCGTAGTGAACGGCGTCGCAGACCTTCGCGAAGATCTCGGCGACGGCGCGGTGGTCGAGCGACTCGGTCGTGACGACCTTGTCGAGGGTGAGCCCCTCGATGAAGTCCATGGAGAAGTAGTTGACGCCCTCGATGACGCCCACGTCGTGGACCCCGACGATGTTCGGGTGGCGCAGGCGCGAGACGGCGCGCGCCTCTCTCTGGAAGCGGAGGACGCTGTCGTGCGAGGAGTCTCCGCCCGAGAGGAGGACCTTGAGAGCGACGATGCGGTCGAGGCCCGGCTGGCGAGCCTTGTAGACGATCCCCATGCCGCCGCGGCTGATCTCTCCCAGGATCTCGAAGGGCCCGAAGCGGCGGCCGCGGTCGCCGACGAGAGCGCGCACGCGCTCGGACTCCGAGCCCCCGCGCGCGGCGGAGGCGAGCTCGAGCGCGATCCTCGCGGAGGACGTCGTGCCGATCGACGGCGAGACGTCCTTCCGCTCCTGGGACTTTGTCTCGTCGTCGTAGACGGGGCTGCCGGCGAGCTCCTCGGGCACGGCGAGAGCGACGAGGCAGCGCGTGCAGACGAGCTTGTCCTTCTCCCGCTCGTCGTCGACGTTGTACTGGGCGATGCACGTCGGGCACACGCGGATCGCTCTCCCCTGGAGCGAGAGCAGCTCCGCGACGACCGAGGCCGCGAGGACGCACTCCTCGAGGATCACCTCTCCCAGGCGGCGGAAGACGCCTTGCCGCATGTGGCTCTTCTGCTTCTCGAGCGCTCGCCCGACGATCTCGCGCGTGGCGATCCCTCGCTCGACGACGATCTCTCCGAGCGGGCGAGTCATTTTGGCTCTTTTTCCTTCTTCACCTCGACGTCGCGGGCGCAGCGGAAGCCGAGCTCCAGCGCGCGCGTCGCCGGGTCGAGGGGCATGCGCGCCGTCGCCGTCAGCCATTCCGGCAAGCGCGAGACCCAGGAGCCGCCGCGGGCGACGCGCTGGGCGCCGGCCTCGGGGCCGGGAGGGTTCTTGTTCACGACCTTGTCGCGGGCCCTCATGTAGTAGTCATTGTCGTACCAGTCGTTCACCCACTCGGCAACGTTCCCGGACATGTGGTGGCAGCCCTCGGGCGAGCGTCCCTCCTCCATGGAGTCGACGGGGAGGGTGAGCCGCTCGGCCGTCGGCCACCAGTCCTTGAAT
>JACQDU010000532.1 GCA_016200955.1 bacterium | reverse complement strand
ACCTCCCGCTCGGCTCGGCCCTCCACAACGCCCACGCCTTCATGAGGGCGAGCCAACAGAAGCGGGAGCCCGTCGTTCTCGACGACGCGCGCCAAGTTTTTGCAGAGTCCTACGACGTGCTCGCGTCGAACCCGATCGTCGAGTTCTCCGATGAAAGCGAACGAGAGGCGCATCGCGAGGCGGGGTTCAAGTACGTTGCCCTGATCCACGCCGACCTCAGGAAGGACGAGGTTCTAGCCGTCGAGGAGCCCTTTGAGGTCCCTCTGGTCGACCCGGGAACCGGAGAGGTTCTCGACCGTCCACTCAAGGGCGTCCTGGACCTCGTGTGTCGAGAGCCCGACGGCTCGCTCGTCGTCGTCGATCTCAAGACAGCGGCCACGCGCTACTCGCCCGATCGCCTCCGCACGGACTTGCAGGCGACGTTGTACAGCTACGCAGCCACGATCCTCTACCCGGAGCGCGCGGCCTTCCGCTTCGACGTCGTCCTCAAGGCGCGCACTCCCCGGTTCGAGCACGTTTACGTCACGCGCGGCGAGGAGGACTACCGTCGCATGATCGGGCTCGTCCGCATAGCCGAGCGCGCGATCGAGGCTGGCGTGTTCGTACCGAGCGACGGCTTCTACTGTCAGGGCTGCGGCTTCAAGCGATCCTGCCGAAGTTGGACCGGGCGCGTCGCCGCAGCCTGACGACCCGGCCCTACCGCCCCCACGGCTCAGCGCCGAGGAGCTTCGCCGCCGCGACGACGATCGGCTCGCGCTCCACCGGAACGAACGTCTCTCGAAGCCGGGCGCGAGCCTGCTCAAGGAGCTGAGACGGCGCGACGAGAGAATCGACGTAGGCACGCCCGCCAACGTGTTCGAGCGCCTCGTGGTCGGCGAGCGTTTCGACCACGCTATCGACCGTAACCGGCCCCCTCGCAGAGGCCGTGCACACGAGCGCCTGCATGACCACGTCGTTCCGGCGGTCTGCGAACGATCCCCGCAGCGTGCGCGCGCCGGTCCAGAGGATCGCTTCGGGAGTGAGGAGGAGCGCCCCGAGACGGGCTCGTTCGCGAGCGAGGGCTTGAGGATCGGATCGGCGCGGACGGTGACTCCGGCGACCGAAGGGGCGTCGGGGCATCTCGCACCTCACGAGAAATACGGTACCAGGCGAACCGTCGGGCCGCCGTCGCGGGAACTCGGACCCGGCAGGACCCGACCCATAGCGGGCTACGGTTCGACGGCGGACTGATCCACGGAGAGGAATTCCGCAGGACGCTCCCGAATTCAGCCGCGCTCGCTCCGGGATAGGTCAACCCGAGGCGCGAGTGCGGACGGGTTCAGAGGAGCGGATCATGGCGCACAACATCGACATCTCGACCGGCAAGCCGGCGTTCGCGTTCACGGGTCCGCGCCCCTGGCATGGGCTCGGGATCGAGGTCCCGGGTCTCATGACGACGCGCGAGGCGCTCGTCGCCGGTGGCCTCGACTGGACGGTGAGCAAGCGCGCCCTCATGACCGCCGATGCCGACGCGCTCCCGGTCGACAGCCGGTTCGCGATCGTCCGCGACGACACCAAGGCCGTGCTCGGCTCAGTCGGATCCGACTATACGACGGTTCAGAACGCGGAGGCGATCTCCGTGTTCGACGAGGCGCTCGGCCCCGCGAACGCGCGAGTCGAGGCGGTCGGCGCGCTCGGACGCGGCGAGCGCGTTTTCGCCCTGGCGCGGCTTCACGACGGGACGTTCGAGCCCGCGCCGGGCGACCAGGTCGAGCCGTACTTCCTCATGACGACCGCTCACGACGGATCGGGCTGCGTGACGCTGCTGTTCACGACGGTTCGGGTGGTCTGCCAGAACACGCTGACCGCAGCGATCCGTGGCGCTCGCCGCGAGATCCGAGTCAAGCATACTCAAGGCGTTCACGAGGGGCTCAAGCTGGCGCCCATGATCCTCGCCGAGAGCGAGACCTACTGGTCGCGGCTCCGAGAGACGCTCGCCGGCATGGCGTCGAGGCAGGCCGACCGCGAGCGCGTGCGGAGGTTCCTCTCGAAGTTGTTCCCCGATTACGTCGACGAGAACGGCCAGGTCGTTCCCAAGGCGCACGTCCTCAAGCTCCGTGAGACGGTGGAAGGGTTGTTCGACGGCGGGGCGATCGGCGCGGATCTGGCGGGCCGGAGCGACTACGCGCTCTACAACGCTGTCGCCGACTACATCGATCACCACAAGACCCTCCGCTCGGGCCGCACGTGGGAGTGGAGCGTCTTCGGTGCCGGCTCCGTCCTTCGGCAGCGTGCCTTCGATCTGCTGACGGCGCCCGTGCTGTCGTGACCCGGGCCGTCATTCCGTCCCGGAAACGGGGGCCTCGGCTGTTCGTCTGCGCGCGCTGCGACCGGGTCGTCCTCCTCAATCGGGAATTCTTGGAGAACGTTCGCGCGCTCCTGGTCGAGGAGACCGTCGCGCGGCCCGAGGACGTATGCGTGCAGGTGACGCTCTCGCTCGCCGAGAGGCATCTCGCCCGTCTCCGGTGTCTCGCGGCCGGGGAGGACGTTACGCTCGACCAGGCGGCCACGGCCGCCGTCCTGAAGATGCTCGTGCGAACGGAGCGGACGCACACACGCTCCGTGCGCCGTTCGAGGAGACCATGAGGCGCCGATGAGCAGCCGGCGGGCAGGGCGGCGACAATGCGCGGTCGGCGAGGCGGTCTACGATGAGCTACGCCCGAGAGGTTGAGGTCGCGATCGAAGCCGCCCGCGAGGCGGGAGCGCTCCTCCTGGCCGACTTCCACCGGCCCGGCGGTCCGCGCGGCGAGGGCGCGCACGCCGACGCGGACACGGAGGCCGAGAACCTGATCCGCGCGAGGCTGCTCGCAGCGACGAACTGGAGCTATCTCGGAGAGGAGACGGGACGCGCCACGGGCACCGACCCCCATCACATCTGGATCGTCGATCCCAACGACGCGACCGCCGCCTTTCTGAAGGGCCGTCGCGGCTCGGCAGTCTCGATCGTCTTCGCCTTCGTCTATCCCGACGACAGGGGCGATCTGATCACGTGGGCCGAAGGAACCGGCCCGATCCTGCGGAACGGCGTTCCCGTCGAGACCGATCTCGCGACCGCGAAGCTCGAACGGAACAGCATCGTGATCGTGAGCCAGGACGCCGACAGGAACGCGGACGCGAACATCCGGTGCGTCGCGCCCGCACGCTACCTCTCCCTCCCGAGCATCGCGTACCGGCTCGCGCTCGTCGCGGTGGGCGAAGGCGTCGCGGCAGTCTCGTTGAATGGCCCGACTTCGTGGGATTTCGCGGCGGGAAACTGCCTCGTGCGCGCTGCCGGCGGCGAGCTGGTGGACGAAGCCGGAAGGCCGGTCACGTACGATCGCGACGGTCGTAGCTCGACTCGGAGGTGCTTCGGTGGGGCCCCGACAGTCGTCGCCGAGCTGGCCCGCCGTCCGTGGGAGGAGGTGTTCTCGCGTCCGACCGAGTCTCCCTCACTGCTCGGACTGGCTGGGCTCGAACGGGGACGCGCGGTCGCCGACGTCGAGGTCCTCCGTCGAGCGCAGGGGTGCCTTCTCGCCGCGTTCGCGGCTGAGAGCCTTGGATCTCTCGTCGAGTTCGGGCGCACCGAAGCCGTGAAGGCGACATACCCGAGCGGAGTGCGCGACCTCGCGGACGGTGGAGCCTGGAACACGCTCGGCGGTCAGCTCACCGACGACGGCGAGGAATCGCTCATGCTCGCGCGCTGCATCATCAAGGAAACGGCGTATGACCCGGGCGCGGCGCTCGAATCCTACCTCCACTGGTTCCAGAGCGGTCCGTTCGACATGGGCGGAACCACCTCGGCCGCGCTCGGAGCTGCGGCGCGGGGGAAGACTCGGAGCGACCGCCTTCGGCTCGCTGCCTGCGCCGCGCGGACCGAGAGCCAGGCCAACGGCTCGCTGATGCGCGCGGCTCCGCTCGGGATCTTTGGGTGGCGAGACCCGAGGAAGGCCACAGAGCTGGCGCGACAAGACAGCGCGCTCACTCACCCGGATCCGGTGTGCGTCGAGTCGTGCGCGGCCTACGTCGCCGCGATCTCGACCGCGATCGGGAAGAAGACCGGCCCGAGAGAGACGTACGAAGCCGCGCTCGTCGAAGCTCGACGCGGTGGGAACCAGGCCGTGGTTAACGCCCTGGTCGCGTCCGAGAGGACTCCGCCCGCGAGGTTCGACGGGCCGGACGCGGGGTGGGTTCTGATCGCTCTCCAGAACGCCTTCTACCGCCTCCTCCATGCGACAAGCCTCGAAGAAGGCGTCGTCGAGACCGCTTCGATGTCGGGCGACGCTGATACGACGGGCATCATCGCCGGTGGGCTGCTCGGAGCCGTTCACGGGCGCGACGCAGTGCCGGCGCGATGGCGCCGAATCGTCCTCACGTGCCGGCCAACGAGAGAGGCGGGCGCCGTGCATCCCCGCCCGCGCGAGTTCTGGCCCGTCGACGCCCTCGAACTCGCCGAGCGTCTGACGCTCGTCGGCTCCTGAGCTGGAGATGTAGCCCGCTACAGAAGCCGTGTGATCGCGCCGACAACTCGGGCGACCGACATCTTCGATTCCTGCCCCGAAGCCTCGTCGGGCTCGGACGGGACAAGGCGGAGGTCGAGATGAACCCCGCCGAAGCCGATCCCGCGAAGGAGATCGTTGCCACGCACATCACCGAGACCGGAGTTCAGGTGACGACCGTTGGCTCGCTGTGCTCGGAGTCCTTTCGCCGTCTCGCGGTCGCGCTCGTCAAGAAGCTGGAGCCGAACGGCGCGTACGCGGAGTACAAGGCGATCAAGCGGCCTAACGGTGCGGACCCGACGCCCGACACGAGGCGGCAGGCATACCGGCACGTCATGGAAGCAGCCCTTCGGCTCAGCCTTCTTCACTACGCCCGGTGACTGGTGGGCATCAACGTCGCGATCGGCGTCGTGATCTTCCTGGCCCTCGTCCGAGCCACGCGCCCTACGCGCTTCGTCGGCCGCTTCCTGCGGCAGCTCGTGCTCGGGGCCGTCCGGTTGTTCCTCGGCATCTCGGTGGGTCGGTGACGACATGAAGATCAGACGGCTGAGAAAGAGCGTCACGATCACGCTCAGCGAGTGCGAATCCCGCTCGCTGGGCCAGGTGA
>JACQDU010000531.1 GCA_016200955.1 bacterium | reverse complement strand
GACGAGGCCGTCGAGATCGAGCTCCGGAGCGGCGAGGTCGTCTCGGGGAAGCTCCAGGGCTTCTCGGAGCGCGCTTACACGGTCGTCGTCGACGTGAAGCCGCGGAAGATCGAGGAAGCCCTCGTGCGCGAGGTCCGCTTCCTCGCGCGCACGGCGAAGAAGACGGAGGGGCCGCCCGCGAAGGAGCCGCCGAGGCTCCCGTTCGGGATCGTCTCGCACGCCGGGAAGGGCGACTGGGCGACGTTCGAGGCGCGCTCGACGATCTCGAGCGACGAGACGGCCACCGAGCTCACGCTCCAGGTCGTCGAAGCGGGCGAGGCGTCGGTCACGCTCGAGCTCCACGCTCACGGAAAGCGCGAGGAGGCGCGGAAGTCGGTCGTCCGTCTCCCGCGAGACGCTCGCGTCGAGACTCTCGGCTGGCTCGTCGTCCGCGTCCTCGAGGAAGCGCGCGCGCCGAAGGCGCCGGTCGAAGCCGCGCCCGCGGGTCCCGTCGTCGCGCGCGAGGTTCGCCTCGACGATCGCGATCGCACCGTCTCCGGCCGCACGTTTCCCTGCAAGAGAGCCTTCGTCTTCGAGCTGAAAGACCAGGGAGGCGCTCGGATCGCCGAGGCGAGCTCGTGGGATGCCGCGATCTGGCTCTCTCCCGAGGTGAGAGCGGTCGGCCTCGTCGCTCTCTCGGCCGACGCCGTCGATCGCCGCGGCGAGACGCGGAAGGTCGAGCTCGAGCTCACCGGCTTCGGCTCTCCCGGCCAGATCCAGTTCGGCGAGCTTCCCCGGGAGATCGCCGACTCGGGCGTGACTCCCGAGCCAGTGAGCGGCCCGCCTCCCGAGGTCTCGCTCGTGGGCTCGCCTCTCCATGCGGCGGGCGAGGTCGCGAGCGTCGCCTTCACCGTGGACGGCACGCGCTGCCTCGTCGCGAGCCCGGGCTCCCTCGAGCTCCGCGACCTGGAGTCGGGGAAGCTCCTCCGCTCCTTCGACCGAGCGGGGAACGTGCGCGCGATCGCCCTCACGGAGGACGGGAAGAAGGCCTTCACCTGCGACGACGCGGGCGCTCTCGTGCGCTGGGACCTCGCGACGGGCGAGCGCTCGGCCGCGAGCGGCGTCACGGCTCGCGCGGTCGCCGTCGTCCCCGACCACGAGCACGTCCTCGTGGGAGACGCTCACGGCGAGTGCTCTCTCTGGGATGCCTCGACGACTCCCATGACGAACAGGGGCCGGGAGTCGCACGACCACAGGGGTCCCGTCACGGCCCTCGCGGTCTCGCGCGCCGGGCTCGCGCTCACGGGAGGCACGGACGCGGACATTCACGCCTCGACCGTTCTCCGGAGCACCGACGGGAGAGTGAACCTCCTCTCGGGCCACTGGACCAGGATCCTCGCGGTGGGTTTCTCGCGCGACTCGCGGCATGCGATCGGCGCGAGCGAGGACGAGATCCGCTTCTGGCCGTCCTCGGGCGGCGCGCTCGAGCGCTTGCTCAAGCTTCCGAAGAAGTCCTCCACGATCGTCCTCTCCCGCGACGGCGAGCGCGCGCTCGCCCTCTCTCCCGACGGGAGCGCGAGGCTCCTCGACCTCGTGAACGCCCGCGGCGCGTCTCCCCTCGACCTCTCGTCCGCTCCCTACGACCGCGCGAGCGCCGCGGCCTTCTTCTCGGACCGGCGCTCGTTCCTCATCGGCACGAAGAACGGCCTCGTCCTGAGATTCGAGATCACCGATAAGTGATCTTCCGGATCTTCTCGAGAGGGATCGTCCTCTCGCTCCCGTCGGCGAGCCGCACCCTCGCTTCACTCCCGTCGATCGTCACGATCGTCCCCTCGACCGTCTCGCTCGACATGAGCTCGATGAGAGGTCCCCTTTGCTCGGGCGTCACGTAACGATTGACCCCGACGATCACGATCGTCGCGAGGAGCGCGAGCGCTCCCACGAACGTGAGCGTCTGCATCCTCCGAGCGCGCGTCACGGTCCCGGGCACGGCCACGGATTCGGCCAGGGTCTCGGGAACGGACACGGTCGCGGTCACGGGCACGGTCACGGCCACGGGAGCGGGAGCGGTCACGGGAACGGAAGCGGGAACAGGGCCGGCCACCGGCTGCCCCCCACCCCAACCCTCCCCCCTGCGGGGGGAGGGGGTCTCCGTCGCCGCGACGGTCACGGCCGTCGTCTCCGCTCCTCCCGCGAGGTCGGAGAGAGCGCCCTCTCCGCCACGGATCCCGAGCGACCGGATCGCCTGAGCGAGCTCTCCCGCGCTCTGGAAGCGCCGCGCCGGATCCTTGTCGAGAGCGCGGCGGACGATTCCCTCGAGCCCCGCGGGAAGCGCGACGGCGAGAGGCGGCACGGGAGCCTCGAGGTGCTGCCGGAGGATCGCGAGCGGCGCCTCCGCCGTGAAGGGCGGCTTTCCCGAGAGAAGCTCGTAGAGGAGGACACCCACGCTGTAGATATCGGAGCGAGCGTCGATCGGCCTCGCGTCCGCCTGCTCGGGCGACATGTAAGCGGGCGTCCCGAGAGCTTGCCCCGCGAGCGTGAGCCGCGTGGCGTCGAGCGCGCGCGCCAGGCCGAAGTCCACGACCTTGACCGCTCCCCCTCGCGCGAGGAGGACGTTCGCGGGCTTCACGTCTCGATGCACGACGCCGCGCGCGTGAGCGGCCTCGAGCGCCGCGAGGACGGCGAGCGCGACCGCCACGGCCTCGGGCGCCTCGAGCCGCCCTCGCTGCGAGAGGATCCGCGCGAGGCTCTGCCCCGAGACGAGCTCCATGGCGTAGAAGGCGTGCCCTCGCTCGGTCCCGAGCTCTCCTTTGACCGCGACGATGTTCGGGTGAGCGAGGCTCGAGAGGAGCTCGGCTTCCTTCCTGAACCTCTCGGCGACCTGGGCGTCGAGCGCGGCGTCCGCGGGAAGGACCTTGAGCGCGACGCCCTCGCCGCGAGCATCGACGGCGCGGTAGACGGCTCCCATGCCCCCGCGCCCGAGGAGCGCTTCGATCTTGAACGGCCCGAGCCTCTCCCCGATCACGCGTCCGTCCGAGCCCCGTCACTCGCCGTTGAATGACCAGTGCCCAGCGCCCAGTGCCCAGTGCCAAATGAAAGTCTTCTCACGCCGGCTCCTCCTCATCGCCTTCCTCCGCGACGAGGGCCGTCCCCGCTCTGAGGCCCAGAGCCTTCACCTTCAGGTAGAGCGTCTTCCTGTCGATCCCGAGGAGCTTCGCCGCGCGCGAGCGGTTCCAGCCCGTGCGCCGCAGGGCCGCCTCGATGTGAGCGCGCTCGGCGTCCGCGAGAGAGGGGAACGGGCCGTCCTTGTCGTCCGCGCTCGCGCCGCGCGCGTCCGCCGGCAGGTCGCCCGCGCGGATCGAGCGGCCGTCTCCCGCGAGGAGCGCGCGCTCGAGGATGTTCCTGAGCTCGCGCACGTTTCCGGGGAAGGAGTAGCCCGAGAGCCGCTCGATCGCCGCGGGCTCGACCTCGACGGGCCGCCTCGCGATCTTCGAGAGGAGGTGGCGCACGAGCGGCGCGAGGTCGGCGAGCCGTTCCCGCAGCGGCGGGAGCCTGAGCTCGACGACGGCGAGAAGAGGCCCTTCCGCACGAGGTCCCTCAGGTCCTTGTTCGTCGCCGCGAGGATCCGCACGTCGGTCGAGAGGGCCTCGCTCCCTCCGAGCGGCCGGACCTCGCCCGTCTCGAGGACTCGGAGGAGCTTGGGCTGCGTCGCGAGCGCGAGCTCGGCGACTTCATCGAGAAAGAGAGTGCCGCGATCCGCCAGCTCGAACAGCCCCTTCCTCCGCGCGACCGCTCCCGTGAAGGCCCCGCGCTCGTGGCCGAACAGCTCGCTCTCGAGGAGCGTCTCGGGGAAGGCCGACGCGTTCACCGCGACGAAGCGCTTCTTCGCGCGAGCGCTCGCGGCGTGGATCGCGCGCGCGACGAGCTCCTTCCCGCTCCCGCTCTCTCCCAGGATCAGGACGCCCGCGCTCCCCGAGGCGGCCTTCGCGGCCTGCTCGAGGACGCGGCGCATGCTCGGGCTCTCGGCGACGATCTCGAGCGACCCCTTGAGCGCGCGGCGCGCGTCCTCGGCCTCGAGCCGCCGCTCGCGCGCCTCCTCCGCGGCCGCGACGTGAGGAGCGAGCGCGCTCGCGACGGCGGCCCACGCTCCCGCGTCGGCGCGAGCTCCCGTCGCCGCCGCGACGACGAGCGCCGCGTGTCTCTCGTCCTTTCTTCCGGGGAGAGAAACGGCCACGAGAGACGACCCGTCCGTGTCGAGCTCGATCGCTCCCGTGCGCGAGAGGGCCAGGAGCGCGTCCTGCGGCAAGCCCGGAGGAGGATCGTGCGTCGCCGCGAGCACGCGGACCGGAGCTTTCTCGCCTGGAGCGGCGAGGAGCGCGGCGCGCTCTCCTCCCGCGACCTCGAGCGCCGCCGCGGGCGCGCATCCGAGAGGTCCGCGGGGATCGTGGTCCTCCGCTCCGCTCGAGAGGAGCGCTCCGAGCTTCTGGAGCAGCGAGAGGACGCGCGCCGGATCGCGCGGCCCGCTTGCTCCCGCGGGCCTCGCCTCGCCCGGCGCCACGAGCGGCCGGATCGCTCGCGTCGGCCCGACCGTCGGAGACGAAGCGAGCGCCGCGCCCGGGCTCGCCGTGAGGAGGAGCGTCGTGCCCCCGATCGCGATCCTGTCTCCCACCGCGAGAGGCGCCTTGACTCCCGGCTCGAGCGGGAGCCCGTTCAGGAGCGTCCCGTTGCGGCTCCCCTGATCCTCGACCGTGAGCGCGCCTTCTCTCGTCAGCTCGAGCTTCGCGTGCTTCCGCGAGGCTCGCTCGTCGATCACCGAGACCTCGCAGGCCACGTCGCGCCCGATCGTCGCGCTCCCCTGGACGAGGGCGTAGCGCGCGCCGCGGTTCGGGCCCTCCTCGACCTCGAGCTCGAGCATTGGGAGAGCTTACAACACGAGGCAACTTCCTGCGCACGGGCGCAGACCCTGCGTGGAGCGCAGGCGGACGCTATCATGAGCGGGCACGGAGGGCGCATGCTCACGGAGTACGAGAAGAAAGCGCTGGCGGAGATCGACGACTTCTTCAAGCAGCCCGAGGACGGCGCGCTCGGCCGCCTCTCGCGCTTCTTCTTCAAGCCGGTCGAGCTCCTCGCGGAGCGCGTCGTGCCCGACGCCGTCCTCGAGGGAGCCGGCGACGCGATAGAGGGCATGCTCAAGAGCGTCGCGACCCTCTCGGACAAGACGGTCACGACGAGCCAGGTCCTCCAGGAAGCGCGGCGGCTCGGGATCGGCGCCTCGACCGTCGGCGACCTCAAGGGGCACGACCTCGAGCACCTCGACAACCTCTCGAAGGCGGTGGCGTCCCAGAACGCTCTCATCGCGATGATCGAGGGAGGAGGCTGCGGCCTGGGAGGGCTCGCGCTCCTCGCCGCGGACATCCCGCTCCTGTTCGGCGTCGCCTTCCGTGTCGTCCGGCTCGTCGGGTGCGCTTACGGGATCGAGCCCGCTGCCACGGGCGAGAAGGTCATCGCCTTCAAGATCTTCGAGATCACCGCCGGCGGGACGCGCGACCGCTACGGCGCCCTCCTCGAGATCGAGGCGCTGAAGGACGAGCTCGACGGCCTCGACTCCCAGGAGCGCGCGGAGAAGGCCGCCGTCCTCGCGGGGCTCATCGTCTCGCGCGAGGGCGTGAAGAGGCTCGTGGCCTTCCTCGCCCGGCGGAAGCTCGCGCAGATGATCCCTCTCGCGGGCGCCGCCGTCGGAGCGGGCTTCAACTACATGTTCGTGAGCGATGTCGCCGAGACGGCGCGCCAGGTCTACCGGAAGCGCTTCCTGGACGAGAAGGTCCGGGGGCAGGCGGAGCCTTTGCCGAAGGCTTGAGCCGAGCGACGGTCTGGCGGAATCCAGGGAACGCAAGACGCAAGAAGACGACAAGGGAAGAAAGACGTTCGCCAAGGCGGCACTGGCGCCCGGCCACGGATCGGTAGCCGGCCGGTGTGTCGGATCGCACGTCGTTCTGACGCGCGGAGAACCGCGCGGTCAGGACGATGAGGTCGTCGTACCCGAGGAGTCCGTGGAGCCTCCGCACGCTCCCGGGAAGGCTCGAGCCTCCCTTGCGTCCGTTCTCCATGCTCCCCGGAAGGCTCGAGCCCTCTCTTGCGTCCTGGCCGGCGGCTTTGGCTTCGTGTCGTTCTTCGTGTTCTTCGTGTTCTTCGTGTCTTCGTGGTTCTTCTTCTTCTTCTTCTTCTTCTTCTTTGAATTCTCTTGCAACAGTAACTAGCAAAGCCCAAAAGGCAACACAACAAGCGTGCTAATTAAAAAATCAATGAAGCAAATTTCCGGGGATCTCTTGGG
>JACQDU010000530.1 GCA_016200955.1 bacterium | reverse complement strand
GCCCCGATCCTGGCTCGTCTCGCGGGGGCTTACAGGACCTCTCGCCGGGAGAGAGAGAAGGCGTTCGCCGGCCTCTCCCCGGAGCAGCGGAAGCTCCTGGACGAGAACCTCGTCGCGCTCGTCGTCGAGGAGGACGAGTTCGGCTTCCGCCTCTCGCCCGCGCTCCAGCAGGACCAGAGGCCCCTCTGGGCGGCGCTGGACCTCGTGAAGTGGGGGCCGATCTGGCGCTCGGGTCTCTTCCTCATGCTCGAGATCGAGCGAGCGTGCGAGGGGCTCAAGCCGCTCCGGGGCGACTGGCGCGGGACCGTCCGCATCGAGACGCCGGAGGGAGCGATCGAGCTCTCGGGCATCGGGCCCGATCGGCACGAGCAGGCGGCCGCGATCATCATCGACCTCGGAGGCGACGACAGCTACGTGGGAGCGGCATGCCAGGCCTGGATCGTTGACATGGGAGGCAACGACCGCTACCGCGGCGGCTCCGTCTCGCTCGGAGCGGGGATCCTCGACGTGCGCGTCCTCTGGGACCAGGAAGGCGACGACATCTACGAGGGAGAGGCCATGACCGAGGGCTTCGGCGCTTTCGGGATCGGCCTCCTCCTGGACGACAAGGGGAACGACACCTACCGCGCCCAGCTCTACGCGCAGGGAGCTTCGCGGACGTGGGGCGCCGGGATGCTCGCCGACCGCACGGGAGACGACCTCTACCAGGCCGGCGGGCGCGTGATCCACAAGCCTCTCCTCGAGAAGGAGCGCGCGACCTTCGGCATGGCTCAAGGTTTCTCGATCGGATACCGCCCCGACCGGAGCGGCGGCATCGGCATCCTCTGGGACGGCGCCGGCGACGACGTCTACATGGGAGGGACCTACACGCAGGGAGCGTCTTACTGGTTCTCGTTCGGTCTCCTCGTGGACGACTCGGGGAACGACCGCTACACGGCCTTCTATTACTCGCAGGCCTCGGCCATGCACCTGACGGTCGCGGCTCTCATAGACGGCGCCGGGAACGACATCTACGCGGCTCACATGGGAGCCGTGCACGCGATCGGGCACGACTGGGGCGTCGCGCTCCTCTGGGACAAGGGAGGGAACGACGTGTATTCCGGCGACTCGGCGCCGGGAGTCGGCGTGGCGAACGGGATCGGGATCTTCGTCGACAGCGGAGGAGACGACCGCTACGTGGGTCCTCCGGGAGTCGCGAACCCGGCGCGCGACAGCGGGAGCGTCGCGATTTTCGTCGACCTCGGGGGGAAGGACCGCTACGGCCGCGGCCTCTCGGACGGCGGCCTCGCGCTCCACTCGCGCTGGGGAGTGGCGCGCGACTTCGAGGACCCGCCGGCTCCCGCTGCGCCCAAGGATCCGACGGCCGAGGGCACGGTGCCCGCGACGGACCCGCAGAAATGGCATGGTGCCGTCGGCAGCCGCGCCGTCGGGACCGATGCCGAGCTCGAGAAGCTCTACGAGGAGGCGAGCCTCTGGGCCGTCGGCTCGACGCGCGACCGCGCCTGGACCGCCCGGCGAGCTCTCGTCGAGATCGGCCTGCCCGCGGCGCGCTTCATGGTCGAGAAGAAGCTCGCGTCGGCGCAGAGCTTGAACATCGAGGCCTTCACCGCGGTCCTCGGCGAGATCGGCGCGGAGAGCGGGAAGCTCCTCGTGGAGCCGCTCCGGTCGAAGGACCGCGCGACGCTCGAGAACGCGCTGCGCCTCGTCGTGAGCCTCCGGGCGACCGACGCGCGCGACGAGGTGCTCCGCCTCCTCAAGGAGTCCAGGGAGATGCGGCGAGCGGCGATCGGCGCGGCCGGCGCGCTCGCGCTCAAGGAGGCCGTGCCTATCATCGTCGATTCGGCGAAGGAGCTCGATGCGTTCGGGCATCTCTCGGTCGCGAAGGCGCTCGGCCAGATCGGGGACGCCAGCGCGGTGCCGTGGCTCGCGAAGAACTTCGAGGACGCGGAGCTCCCCGTGCGCGAGGCGAGCGCGGACGCTCTCGTGAAGATCGGGCAGCCTGCGCTCGAGACTCTCGCGAAGCTCGCTCGCTCGACGAAGACGATCCCCTCGCGTCTCGCGCTGCGGGCGCTGGGAGAGCTGGACAAGCCCGAGAGTCTCGGGGCCCTGCGAGAGCGCTCGGGCGATCCCGACTGGGGCGTTCGCCTGAGCGTCCTCGTCGCGCTCAAGGGCATGAAGACGGACGGAGCCGAGCTGGCTTACAAGGAGACGCTCGCCAAGGAGAAGGACCCTCGCGTGACGAGGGCGATCGAGAGCCTCGACACCTCGCGCGACAAGTGGTGAGCCGGAGCGCTAAGCCGCGGGAGAGGCGCGGCTTCCCGCGGAGCGACCTCTCGGGACGTCC
The DNA here is from genome assembly GCA_016200955.1 of bacterium. Lineage (GTDB taxonomy): Bacteria > Planctomycetota > J058 > J058 > JACQDU01 > JACQDU01. The sequence goes on along the minus strand of JACQDU010000530.1, from coordinate 46 downwards.
CTTCCCGTATCTCTAGTGTCGAAGGAGAGCCTCCATGAGAGTCGTC
>JACQDU010000529.1 GCA_016200955.1 bacterium | reverse complement strand
TCGACGCCGCCATCGCGGATTACTCGCTCGCGATCGACCTCGCTCCGAAGAGCGCCGCCGCGTGGGCCGGCCGCGCCTACGCGCGCGACAGGAAGAAGGACTACCGGGCGGCGATCGCCGATTACACGCGCACGATCGAGCTGGCCCCCCGGGGAGGCATCGCCTGGCAGAACCGCGGCCTCCTCAAGGCGAGGATCGGCGACGAGCGCGGCGGCCTCGCGGACCTCGACAGGGCCGTGGAGCTCGACCCGAGGAAGGCGCGGACCGTCGCGGATCGCGCGCGTGCGCGCTTCGCGCTGCACGACGAGGCCGGCGCGATCGCCGACTTCGGGCGTGCCATCGAGCTCGACCCGAGCGACGAGGAGTCGTGGCGCGTCCGGGGCATGCTCCGCGGTCAAGCGGGCGACACCCAGGGCGGGATCGCCGATCTCCGGAAGGCGGTCGAGCTCGATCCCAAGGACCGAGACGCGTGGCACGGGCTCGGCGTCCTCCTCTTCCGCATGCAGGACGGTCCTGGCGCGCTCGGCGCGTTCGACCGCTCGATAGCGCTCGATCCGAGCCACGCCCGGAGCTACGCCGAGCGTGCCCTCACGAAAGTGAACATGCAGGACTGGGAGGGCACGATCGCGGACATAGAGAAGACGCGAGAGCTCGCGCCCTCGATGACCTTCGAGCCCCTCCTCGCGCGCGCTTACGTGCAGCGGGCCGCGTCGCGGAGCTCGGCCGAGCTCGAGGACGCTCTCGCGGACCTGGACCGCGCTCTCGCGATCGACCCGAGGAGCCCGGCAGCCCTGTTCGGACGTGCGGAGCTGAGGTTGCAGAGAGGAGAGACCTGGGCGGCGCGCGCCGACTACGAGCGCTTCCTGGAGGTCGCGCCCGGCCACCCCGAGGCGAGCTCCGCCCGGCGGAAGCTCGTCGAGCTCGAGTCCAGGAAGTGAGAGTCCGGCTCTCCCGTCCTCCTCCTTCTCACCTCCGGCGAGCCTGACTCGTCTTCCAGGGACCGGCCTGAACGGACCGTTCTCACGGAGGGCGTTTCGTTCGGACGTTCGGTCGACCGGGACCCCCTGTCGCTCCGCCGGACGACACCGAACAAAGACCCCCGGCGAACCGCGTTCCCGAGGTCGGAAGACCCCGCGGAGGCGCGCGATCCGGGCGACCCGCCGGAGCCGTCGCCGGATCGGCGCGCGCCGGCCAGCAACCCGCGGACCCGGCAGCGGCCCGCTCGGTGCCGACGCAATGCGTTCACCCGGAGGCGCGCTCCCGCGTGGCCAACGCGCCACGCCCTGGTGGCGAGAGAGCCTCGCTCTCGTGGGAGGCACGCCTTCGGACGGGTCGCGGCGCGTTCGCCGCGGCTCGATGGACTCCGACATGCGGTACCCGTGTGGGTGCCGTCTCCAAGGAGGTGTCTCGTGTTGACGCGTTTCTTCCTCTCGCTGTCGGCGCTTCTCGTCGCGGCCGTCGCGGTGGCCAACGACGCCCCCGCGCATCCGCTCGAGACCGCTCGGGCGGGTCACTGGGTGTTCAACAGGTCCACGACGCTCACGGGAGGCGTGACGAAGACCGCCTACAGTTGCTCGTGGGTCGAGAAGGTCGCGGACCGGAAGGTCTTCCTCAAGACCCAGGAGGTGGACGCGAAGGGCGCCAAGGGCATCACGCGCCCGCTCGGGTCGGTCGTGAACCTCGATGAGAAGTCGCCCCTCGACGAGAACGCGGGCGCCGCGATCGGCGAGGAGGAGATCATCGTCAAGGACAAGACGCTCATGTGCCGGAAGGTCACGACGATCAAGCACGACGCGCTCATGGGCAAGGTCACGCAGACCGTCTGGACCTCGCGCGACGTGCCGCTCTACGGCGTCGTGAGGCGCGAGACGGTCGACAAGACCGGCGACGTGGTCGCGAAGTTCGAGCTCATCGACTGGGGCCTCACCGGCGGAGGCGAGAAGCCCCTCGAGGGCGACGCGAAGGAGCCGGGCGGCAAGAAGGACTGACGCCGTCCGGTCGATGGCCGTCGCGCTCCTCTCCGGAGGGGCGCGGCGGCCGGCCGACGTCCCAGCCCGGCCCGAGGCCGGGCGCTCATCGTTGGACGGGAGAAGACACATGAAGCTCGACGGACGCGACGGACGTCTCGTGATCGTCTCGAACCGCTTGCCCGTGCTCTCGTCCGCCGACGGAGCCGCGGCGGCGGGCGGCCTCGTCGCCGCGGTCCGCCCGGCGATCGAGGGCGCGGGCTCCACGCTCTGGTTCGGCTGGAGCGGCTCGGTGCCCGACGGAGCGCCCTCCGCTCGCGAGAGCGAGCCGGGCTCGCTGCGCGTGATCCCGGTCGAGCTCTCGCAGGCCGACTCCGAGGGCTACTACAACGGCTTCTGCAACGGCGCGCTCTGGCCTCTCCTCCACTCGTTCCCGGGCCGCTTCCGCGCCGAGGCGAGGGACTACGAGAGCTACCGCCGCGCGAACGCCGCCTTCGCCCGGACGCTCGTCCGGCACCTGCGCGCGAACGACCGCGTCTGGGTGCACGACTTCCACCTCGTGCCGCTCGCGCTCGAGCTGCGCGAGCGAGGCTTCCCGGGGGCGATCGGCTTCTTCCTGCACGTGCCCTTTCCGTCGAACGACATCTTCACGATCCTCCCGTGGGCGCGGGAGCTCCTCGAGGCGCTCCTCGCCTACGACCTGATCGGCTTCCAGACTCCCGATTACGTCGAGAACTACGAGAGGTGCGTCGAGCGAGCCTTGCCGGGAGCGCTCCCGCGTCGCGCGGCCGCGTTCCCGATCGGGATCGACCCGGCTCCCTTCCAGGCATGGTCGGAGGAGCCAGGGGGCATCCGCAAGGGCAAGGACCTCCGCCGCGCGCTCCAGGGGAGGAAGCTCATCGTCGGCGTCGATCGCCTCGACTACACGAAGGGCCTCGTCGAGCGCCTCAAGGTCTTCGAGAGGCTCCTCGAGAACCACGCGCGCTGGCGCGGGCACGTCTCCTACATCCAGATCTCGGCTCCCACGCGCACCCGGGTGCCGGAGTACGCCGCGCAGAAGCGCGAGGTGGAGGAGCTCGTCGGCCGCGTGAACGGTCGCTTCGGCGACCCCGACTGGATGCCGCTCCGGTACATCTTCCGCTCCTACGGGCAGCGCGAGCTCGCGGCGTACTACCGCGAGGCCGACGTCTGCCTCGTCACGCCGCTGCGAGACGGCATGAACCTCGTCGCGAGCGAGTACGTCGCCGCGCAGACGGGCGACCCGGGAGTCCTCGTCCTGAGCCGGTTCGCGGGCGCCGCCTCGGTGCTCGAGCACGCGCTCATCGTGAACCCGTACGACGCCGACGCGTGCGCGCGGACGCTCGACCGCGCGCTCTCGATGCCGCTCGAGGAGAGGGCGAGGCGCCAGGCCGCTCTCCTCGCGTGCGTGCACGAGAGGACGGCGGCCCGCTGGGCGGAGAGCTTCCTCGCCGCGCTCGAGGTCGCTCACGCGAGCGGCCAGGGTCGCGAGACGACGCGCCGAGTCCGCTCCCCCGCGAAGGTGCTCTGAGAGCGAGGCGGCGATGGACTGGTACAAGGAGGCCGTCTTCTACGAGCTCCACGTCCGCGCCTTCCACGACAGCAACGGCGACGGGATCGGCGACTTCCCCGGGCTCCTCGAGAAGCTCCCTTACCTCGAGAAGCTCGGCGTCAACGCGCTCTGGCTCCTCCCGTTCTACGTCTCGCCCCTCGAGGACGACGGCTACGACATCGCCGACTTCAAGGCCGTCCACCCGTCTTACGGGACGATCGACGACTTCAGGAGGTGCCTCGACGAGGCGCACGCGCGCGGGATCCGCATCGTCTGCGAGCTCGTGATCAACCACACGTCCGACCGCCACCCGTGGTTCCAGGAGGCGCGGAAGGACGCGCGCTCGCCTCGCCGCGACTACTACGTCTGGAGCGACACCGACCAGCGCTACCCGAAAGCGCGCGTGATCTTCACGGACACGGAGCGCTCGAACTGGACCTGGGACCCGGCGGCGAAGGCCTACTACTGGCACCGGTTCTTCTCCCATCAACCGGACCTCAACTTCGACCACCCGCCCGTCCGCGAGGAGATCAAGGAAGTCATCCGCTTCTGGCTGGGCCTCGGCGTCGACGGGCTCCGCGTGGACGCGGTCCCCTACCTGTTCGAGCGCGAGGGCACGAGCTGCGAGAACCTCCCCGAGACCCACGCCTTCGTGAAGGAGCTGCGCCGCCTCGTCGACGCCGAGTTCCCCGGGCGCATGCTCCTCGCCGAGGCGAACCAGTGGCCCGAGGACCTCGTCGCCTACTTCGGGTCGGGCGACGAGTTTCACATGGCCTTCAACTTCCCTCTCATGCCGCGGATCTTCATGGCGGTCCGCCGCGAGGAGAGACGGCCCATAGAGGAGATCCTCGAGCGCACCCCCCGGATCCCGGAGAGCTGCCAGTGGGCGATCTTCCTCCGCAACCACGACGAGCTCACGCTCGAGATGGTCACGGACCAGGAGCGCGACTACATGTACGGCGAGTACGCGACGGACCAGCGCTCGCGCCTCAACCTCGGGATCCGGAGGAGGCTCGCCCCGCTCCTCGACGACAGCCGCCGGAAGATCGAGCTCATGAACGCGCTCCTCCTCACGCTCCCGGGCACGCCGATCATCTATTACGGCGACGAGATCGGCATGGGAGACAACGTGTACCTGGGAGACCGGAACGGCGTGCGGACTCCCATGCAGTGGACGTGCGACCGGAACGCGGGCTTCTCGCGCTGCGACCCGGCGGCGCTCTACGCGCCCGTGATCGTGGACCCCGTGTTCGGCCACGCGACCCGGAACGTCGAGTCGCAGGAGAGGCACGCGACCTCCCTCCTCTGCTGGATGCGGCGCATGCTCGCTCTCAGGAGAGCGAACGCCGCCGTCTTCGGGCGCGGGTCGATCGATTTCCTCCGGCCCGAGAACCCGCGCGTGCTCGCGTTCCTCCGCTCGCACGGGGAGGAGACGATCCTCTGCGTGAACAACCTCTCGCGCTTCGTCCAGCCCTGCGAGCTCGACCTCTCGCGCTTCGTGGGCGCGACTCCCGTCGAGCTCATAGGCGGCTCGCACTTCCCCGCGGTCGAGAGGAGGCCCTACTTCCTGAGCCTCGGCCCGCACGGCTTCTACTGGTTCCGGCTCGTCCGACGCTCCGGCGCGGCGTGAAGAACGAGAGGGAAACGACCGATGCGCCGACCTCACCGAAACGGCGAATCGGTGTCCTCGGTGCGTCCGGTGGCTACTTCCCTCTCTCGTACGTCCCCAGGCGAGCGGCAGCGAGCCGCGGTGAAAATCACCGGCCTCGGCTTCCGCCCGAACCAAATGCCACGCCTTGGGGCGTGGCGGACCGCGATGACTTACTCTCCGCGAGAAGAATTGGATTGTCAGTAGTACAGAGCTCGGCCAGGACCGCCGCGCCTCCCGTCGCGCGAGACGTAACGTCCCGTTCGCCGGGCCGCCAAGGGTCGTTCCCCGGACGTAACGGGAGAGCGGCACGAGGAGCGAGAAAGCCCGAGGCAACGAATCGCCACGCGGGCGCGAAGCTGGTGGCTCGTGGAGGCTTGCGGGCCGTGCTCCGGCGGAGGACGCGCCTCGCGGCACGCGCGATGCGTTCCCCAGGTCTGCATCCGTTCGCGCTTCGAGGAAGTTGAGAGAGACGCCTCGTACTCGCTTGCTGCTCCTCGAGACGCCCTCGCCGGAAGATCCGCGAGAGTCGGGAAAGGAGAGCTCAGCGTGTCCAACCCGAGCCACAGGCATCCCAGGTATCTGCTACGCGACCAGCTCGACGCGCTCCACGAGGTGAGCGCGCGCGAGCAGGAGGGCTCGCGGCCCAAGCTCTCGAGGGTCCTCGTGCCCCTCGACGGCTCCTACCTCGCATCGAGGATCTTGCCGTTCGTGCGAGGCGTCCTCGCGGGGCGGAACGTCGAGGTCATGCTCCTCCGCGTCCTCTCGGACGCCGAGGTCGCGGCGGCGCGAGAGAGCGTCATCGAGACGGCGTGCGCCGCTCTCGACGAGCTGCGCAGCCGGCTCCTCTCGACCGGAGCGGAGGTCCGCTACGACCTCATGACGGGAGACCCGGCCGAGCGGATCCTGACGTTCGCCCGCAGCTACCGGCCGTCTCTCATCGCCATGGCGACGCACGGCCGGGGCGGGATCTCGCGGCTCGTGCGAGGGAGCGTGACGGAGCACCTCCTCCGCCACTCGACGTTCCCGGTCCTCGCCGCGAGCCCGCCGGGGCTCGACGAGGTCGAGAAGCCGCACCTCCTCTCGCTCCGGTCGATCCTCGTGCCGCTCGACGGCTCCGAGAGGAGCGCCGGGATCCTGCCGCTCGTCTCCGAGCTCGCGCAGCGCCACGCCTCGACGGTCACGCTCCTCCACGTGAGCGAGCCGTACGGTCTGCCGCTCGAGCTCCAGGTCTACGAGGAGACGGCGGACGAAGGGGTCGGGATCCTCGAGCCGATCCGTCTCGCGCTGCGCGAGCAAGGCGTCCCGGCGCGCGGCGTGATCGTGCGCGGAAGGGCCGCGACGGCGATCCAGAGAGTCGCCCGGGACGAGCGCTCGGACCTCGTCGCCATGGCGACGCACGGCCGCACCGGCCTCGCGCGACTCGTCTTCGGCTCCGTCGCGGAAGAAGTCCTCCGGTCGTGCCCGTGCCCGGTCCTCCTTGGCCGCACCGCCGAGCACGAGGCGCCGGTCGCGACGCCGAGCGAGACGGTCTCCGTCGGCCTCGCTCCCGCTCCCTGACGAACGGGCGTGAATCGGGGACGAGCCCGTCCTTGCCCGTGCCCTTGCCCTCTCCGAAAGGCGAGGGCAGGGGCAAGGGCAAGGGCAGGGTCCCGTGTTCAATAGTGCTCTCTTCCGTGACCGAGTCCGTGACCGTGACCGCCTCGTCCTCATCACGCGTCACATCTTTTCGGCACGCGCCGAGCCCTGCGAGCGGAGGCGAATTGGCCGATGGGTTCATGGATCGTTGAACACCGATGATTGGCGCGAGTCCCGAGCGCTCGATCTTCAATGATCAATGTTCCATGAGCCGATCGACCCATCGGCCCGTGTGCGCGCGGAGATGTACTACGAGGAATGACGAGCCGGCCAGGACCGAATCCGTGGCCGGAGCGCGGATCCAAATGGAGGCCCCGAACGTATAGACTCCAAGGGGGATCCCCTGCATGCGCCGCGCGCTCCTCCCGCTCATCATCATCGCGCTCCCGCTCGCCGCCCTGGCGGAGGAGCCGAAGAAGGCCGAGAAAGCTCCCGATCCCGAGACGCTCGGGGCGCGGATCCGCGAGGCGACCGGCCGGGCCGCGAAGGCGATGGCCGCGCAGGAGCGGAAGGCCAAGCCCGAGTATCCGACGGACCAGACCGAGCCCGGATACAAGATCCTCGTGGCGCTCACTCTCCTGCGCGCGGGAGGCGCGGACGAGAGGAAGGTCGCGCGGGAGATGATCGACGTCTGGTGGGAGAACGCCGCGAAGCGCAAGCTCGGGCACTCCGCGAACTACGAGCTCTCCCTCGCGATCTCGGCGATCGAGGGTCTCTCGCTCGAGCGCATCGAGGATCCTCGCCCGACCACGGTCACCCGCTACGAGGCGAAGCCCCTCGACCCGGCGGACAAGGCGCGGCTCGAGGTCGCGACGCGAGCTCTCTGCGTGGGGCGCCTGCTCACGGACGACGATCGCGGATGCGCCTGGTGCTACGACGTGGCGCCGTTCACCTCCGACACGCCCGTCTCCACGGAGGACGGGACGCCCGCCGGCCGCGCGAAGCCGTGCAAGCCCTACGAGGACCCGACGCTCCCTCCTCCGGGCAAGGGCGGCATGCCGCCCGCGAAGCAGCCGGGCAAGACCAATCCCTTGCTCCAGGCGCCGAAGATCCCGTTCGACCTCTCGAACTCCCAGTTCGCGATCCTCGCCCTCCACGACGCCGCGCGAGGCGGCGTCGCCATCCCGCGAGACGTGCTCGAGCAGATGACCTACCGCCTCGTGGCGAGCTCTCAGAGCGAGAAGGGGACCTGCTGGGGCTACACGAGCTTCTACCGCTCCGAGCCCTATCCGAGCATGACGTTCGCGGGCCTCTCGTCGCTCGCGATCGCGCGCGAGCTGGGCGTCACCGGGAAGCAGATCGACGCCCTGATCAGCGGCGCGCTCGGCGGGATCGGCGACCGGATCAAGAAGGTCGGCAAGGGCGACTGGGGCGGCCGCCACGGCTGGGGCCTCTCCTACGACCTCTACTCGCTCGAGAAGGCGCTCGACATTCTCGAGGTGGGCGAGGTCGGGGGGAAGGACTGGTTCTCGCCGATCGCGGAGCAGCTTCTCAAGCAGCAACGACCCGACGGGCTCTGGGATGGCGACGCGGTGGACACGTCCTTCTACGTCCTGTTCCTCACGCGCGCGACCGTCGGGAAAGCTCGCCTGACCGACCACCGGACGATCACCGGGAAGGGCGCGTCCACGGGGAGCCTGGGCGACGTCTTCCTTCCCAAGAGGAAGATCACCGTCGACGCGATCGAGTGCGTGGGAGCCGTCGGCTCCGCGCTCGACGTGAGCGCGGCGCGCGCCGCCGCGGCCGAGGCGATCGAGGCGCTCTGCGCCGAGGGCCACGGGCGCGACGCTTGCCTCTTGGGGCCAATCGCCGCTCTCTTGCCGCTCGGAGGCTCGAAGCACGACGCCGCGACGGGCTGGCTGCGCGACCTCGCGGGGAAGGAGCTCAAGCCCGAGCAGGCGAGGTCCGCTGCGAAGGCCGCGACGGCCCTCATCGAGGCGCGGGAGAAGAAGGACGCGAGCTCGCTCCGCTCCGCGCTCGGAGACGCCTCGCTCGTGCCGCCGCTCCGGGCCTTCGCGGCGAGCGCGCTCGCGGCGCTCCCTTACCCGCAGGCGGCGCCCGAGATCGCTGACGCGGCCGCGGGCCTCGCGGACGACAAGGCGCTCCTCGCGACTCCCGCGGGGAGCCGGTGCGCGCGCGCTTACTCGGACGCTCTCGCGGCGCTCGTGCGCGGGTCGCTCCCTTCTCTCCCGGCGAAGGGCGTCGTGCCGCCCGACGAGCTGCGCGTCCTCGCTCGACGGGCGAAGGAGACGACGAAGAAAGCCCTGGAAGACGCCGTCGAGCACGCGCTCTCGGCTTACCCCGCGCGCGAGCGCAACAGGGATGCCTGGGTCCGCGCGCGCGAGGCGCTCGAGGCGCAGGGAGAAGCGGGCTTCCGCCGCCTCCTCGAGATCGCGCGGGAGCCCAAACGCGCCGGGGCGGCCTTCGCGGTCCTCCGCGGCGTCACGGGAGAGCTGATCCCCGACGACATCGAGGCCTGGCGCGGCTTCCTCGAGAGCAAGAAGTGATGCGCGATCGTCCTCGGGTCAATTCCCGATGAGAGAATCGCGCGCATGAGAGCCCGCCTCCGCGGAGCCGTCCTCCTCCTCTTCCTCGCATCGCCTCTCGTCGTCCTGGCGGACGAGCCCAGGAAGGACGAGCTCGCCGTGAGGATACGGAAGGCGACCGCCCGCGCGGCGCGAGCCCTCGCGGTGGCCCAGAGGCCGCCAGAGGCGCGGACGCTCGTCGCGCTCGCCCTCCTCCGGGCGGGGAACCACGAGGACCGGCAGACCGCGCGGAAGATCCTCGATCAGTGGTGGCAGCAGGCCTGGAAGACGCGCGTCTCGAACTACGAGCTCGCGCTCGCCATCTCCGCGCTCGAGGGTCTCTCGCTCGAGCGGATCGAGCCGGGCCCCGAGGACACGTCCACGCTCACGCGCTACGACGCGCTCCCCCTCGAGCCCGAGATCAAGAAGCGCCTCGGGATCGCCGTGCGCGCCCTCGTGGACGGGCGCGTCGGCACGGACGGCGAGGGCTGCGGCTGGGGCTACCGCACGGCTCGCTTCAAGGACGAAGAAGGCAACGGGAAGACGAAGCCCAAGGACGCCGAGCGCGAGGACGAGGACGACGACCTCCTCGTCCCGAGCACGTCCGACAACTCGAACGTCCAGTTCTCCGTCCTCGCGCTCCACGACGCGGCACGAGCGGGAGTCGCGATCCCCGACGGCGTCGTCCAGGCCGTCGCGCGCCACTTCCTCGCCTGCAAGGGAACGTTGCCCGCGAAGACCGCGACCACGGTGCCGCCGCCGGGAGAGGAGGGCACGAAGCCCGCGCCCGCGGCCGTGCGCTGGGGATACCGCGACGCGAAGCTCGGCCACTCGGCGAGCATGTCCCTCGCGGGGCTCTCGTCGCTCGCGATCGTGCGAGAGCTCGGCGCGCGGAACGACCAGCTCGCGCTGGCGATCGAAACGGGGCTCGTGCGCATGAGCGAGCTCGTCCTCGCGTGCGGCCGCCCCGACACGGGAGCCCAGCGGAGCCTTCCCTCGGGCTGGGGCGCTCCCTACAACCTCTACTCGCTCGAGAAGGCGCTCGACCTCCTCGAGGTCAAGGAGGTCGACGGGAAGGACTGGTTCGCGCCGCTCGCGGAGAGCGTCCTCGCCGCGCAAGGTTCGGACGGCCTCTGGCAGCACGACGCGATCGACTCCTCGCTCTACGTCCTCTTCCTCACGCGAGCCACGGTCTCGAAGGCTCGCATCGAGGACCACCGCACCTCGTCCGGCGGGAGCTCGCCCGCGGAGGTCTACATCCCGGCCAAGAAGAAGATCGTCGACGCGGTCGCGCTCCTGCGAGGTTACGCGGGAGCGACGGACGTGAAGGCGAGTCTCGCCGCGCGGGCGGATGCGGGAGAGGCGCTCGCGGCGCTCGCCGCCGAGGGGCACGGGCGCGACGCGTGCCTCCTCGGCACTCTCACGGAGCTCCTCGCCGCGAGCTCCGGCAAGCGCGAGACGGCGCAGGCGTGGCTCAAGGACCTCCTCGGCCGCGACGCGAAGGACCAGGAGGTCAAGGCCGCGGCCGCGAGCGCGCGCTCTCTCCTCGACGCGCGCGAGACGAAGAAGGCGAGCTTGCTCCGGGCCGCGATCGCCGACGACAGCCTCGCGCTCCCGCTGCGAGCGTTCGCGGCGCACGCGCTCTCCGTGCTCCCGTGCCCGGAGGCCGCGCCGGACCTGGCGACGGCGGCGGAGAAGCTCGCGGACGACCGCTTCCTCGCGACGGGTGCGGGAGCGCGCTGCGCGCGCGCTCACGGAGACGCGCTCGCCGCGCTCGTGCGAGCGAAGCTCCCCGCCCTGCCGCCCAAGGGAGCGGTCTCGCCCGAGGACCTGCGCGCGCTCGCGTCGGGCGCGAGAGACGCGCTCAAGCGAGCGCTCGAGGACGCCGTCTCGCACGCTCTCGCCGCTCACGCGCTCCGCGAGAAGGACCCGGCCGCGTGGCAGCGCGCGCGCGACGAGGTCCTCGCCCAGGGCGAGCCGGCGCTCCGGCGGCTCGTCGCGCTCGCCGAGGACAAGGGCCGCGCGGTCTCCGCTTACTCGGTGCTCCGCGCGGTGACGGGCGAGCTCATCCCGGACGACGGCGAGTCGTGGAAGGCTTACCTCGACTCCAAGAATCGCTCCGAGCCCAGGAAGTGATTCCCGGGAGGCCGCGATCCGCCGCGCCCCGGCTTTCGTAAGCACGGGAGACCATGCGCGCGAGATTCCTCACCGTGGCTTTGCTCCTCATGCTCGCGGGGTGCACGCGACCGGGCCCGCCGGCGCCGGCTCCGTCTCCTCCCGAGAAGCCGAGGGGCCCGCTCCGCTACGTCGCGCTCGGAGACTCCTACACGAAGGGCGAGGCGGCTCCGCCGGAGTCGGCGTGGCCTTTCCTCGCCGCGCAGCGGCTCCGCGCCGAGGGGCACGAGGTCGAGCTCGTCGCGAACCTCGGCGTCACCGGCTTCACCTCGCGGGACGTCCTTCGCCGCCAGGTCCCGGAGCTCGAGGGCCTGAGCCCCGACCTCGCGACGCTCCAGGTCGGGATCAACGACTACGTCCAGGGAGTCGGCGAGGACGCTTTCAGGAAGGACCAGGGCGCCCTCCTCGACGCTCTCCTCGCTCGCGACGTCTTCTCAGCGAGCCGCGACGCCGAGAGCGACCCCGAGCTCCTCGCGAGGGACGGGATCCACCCCTCGGCGAAGGGCTACGCCGCTTGGGTCGACCCGGTGCTCCCTCTCCTCCGGGAAGCATGCGCGGCCCTCAAGAAGTGAGCGGCGCCCGTCCGATCGAGCGTGCGTCTCGCGACGGGACGCGGCTCAGAAGCCGAACGCGGCGGCGATCGCGGCCGCCACGGCGATGAAGATCGCCTCGCCCAGGAGCAGCCGCTTGAGCTGCCGCACGTTCGAGAGGATCACGGGCGCCGCGATGAAGATCGAGCTGTAAGTGCCCGTGACCACGCCGAAGCACATGGCGACCGAGAAGCCCTGGATCACCTTGAGGTCCTGGAAGCTGCACACGAACAGCACGAGCGCCACCAGGAAGACCGTGAGCGACGTGAGGATCGTGCGCGAGAGCGTCCCGTTGATCGCCTCGTTGACCGTCTTCGCGTCGGCGTGCTTCTGCTTCGCGAGCCGCACGCGCTCGCGGATCCGGTCGTAGACGACGATCGTGTCCGCGATCGAGTACCCTAGGAGCGTCAGGAACGCCGCGACCGTGGGCAGGTTGATCTTCGCGTCGAAGTTGATCTTGAAGAACGAGAAGATCGAGTCGCAGATCGCCATGAAGCCCATCGTCGTGAACAGGTCATGCACGAGGGAGAGGATCGCGCCGATCCCCCAGATGAACTCGAAGCGGAAGGCGACGTAGAGCACGATCGCGAGCATGGCGAAGAACATCGAGATGTACGCCTTGACCTTCAGGTTCTTCGCGACGGCTCCGCCGATCTGGTCGACGCGCGGGAACGGGTCGGCGACCGTGAACTTCCCATTCTTCTCGAGCGCCGTGCGGACCACGTCGAACGTGCGCTTCGCGACGTCCGCCTGGTTCGCGCCCGCAGGGCTGGTGACGACGAACGTCTTGACCGACCCCTCGGCGGCCTGCGCGGGGTCGAGCTTGACGGTGAGCTCCTTGATCTCCCTCGCGAGGTCTCGCCGCGCCGTCTCCTCGGGGTTCACGTTCTTGGACGGAATCGGGGCGTTGCCGTACGTCGCGAGAGACTGGAGCGCCGCCGCGTGGAGCGTCTCCTCGTTGAGCTCGCCCGAGCCCGTGCCGATCGGGACCATGTTCACGCGGAACGTGAGCGTCGCTCGCCCGTCCGGGGTGAGCTCGATCTTGTAGGGACCCGTCGCGACGTGCCCGGGCGTCTCGGGGAAGGGCTCGACGAGCTCCTTCTCGAAGAGGCGGGTGACGGCCTCGCGGAACTTGCTCTGGTCCTCGAGCTGGGAGGCCGAGACCTCGCCCGCGGGAGGCGTGATCTCGCCCGCGGGAGGAGTCGGCGGGCCGATCGTCGCGCCGCTCGTGTTCACGTCGGCGGGCGGGTTGCCTTGACCCGGCGAGCCCACGGGCGCGGGAGGATTCGGCGGGTTCCCTCCGGCGGGGCCGATCTGCGAGCCCTGGCCCCTCGCCTCTCGCAGGAGCGAGGGGAGGCCGAGGTCGCTCACCTTCTTCGCGCCGCCGAGCTGCTCGCCGAGCTTGCGCGTGATGATGACGAAGCCCGTCCCGCGGTCGATGCCGCCCGGGACCTGCGCGCCCACGCGCTGGCTGTCGAAGTCCTTGATCCCGATCGACTGGACGCGGTCGTCGACTTCCTTCTTCTCGAGGGGCTTCTTCAAGCGCATCTCGAGCACCGTTCCTCCCGTGAAGTCGATGCCGTACTTCTCCTGACCGCGGAAAAGGAAGACGACGAAGCCCACGTTGATCAAGATGAGCGAGCCGGTCACGGCCTTCGGGTAGAAGCCCATGAAGTCGAAGCTCGAGTTCTTGATGATGTGCAGGAAGTTGATCTGCGGGAGCTTCCCGTTGTCTCCGAGCCAGCCGTAGACCGCCTTCGTCACGAACAAGGACGTGAACAGCGAGATCGCGATGCCGATGATGAGAGTGACGGCGAACCCGCGGATCGGGCCGGTCCCCGTCCAGTAGAGGACGAAGCCCGTGACGAGCGTCGTGACGTGCGAGTCGAAGATCGTCCAGAAAGCGCGGTCGTACGCGAGCTCGATCGCTTGCTTGAGCTCCGCTCCCCGGGCTTTCTCCTCCCGCATTCTCTCGAAGATCAGGATGTTCGCGTCGACGGCCATGCCCGCCGTGAGCAGGATCCCCGCGATCCCGGGCAGCGTGAGCGTCGCACCGAACATCGCGAGGCTCCCGAGGAGGAGCAGGATGTTCAAGGCGAGCGCGATGTTCGCGATGAGCCCGCCGGCCTTGTAGTAGAAGACCATGAAGCCGAGCACGAGCACCATCGACGCGAGCGTCGCGATCCCTCCCACGAGGAGCGCCGCTTGCCCGAGCGTCGCGCCGACCTTCTGCTCGTACTGGAAGACCGGCTTCGCCGGGAGCGCGCCGGCCTTCAGGATCACGATGAGGCGCTTGACCTCGTCCTCGCTGAAGCCCGAGGCGCCGCCCTCGATGATCCCGCTCTCGCCGATCGCGGACTTGATCACGGGAGCGGACTGCGCGACGCCGTCGAGCACGATCGCCATCTGGCGGCCGACGTTGTTCGACGTCATCTCGTAGAACTTCGTCTTGCCCGTCGAGTTCCAGTCGAATCCGACCGCCGGCCT
>JACQDU010000515.1 GCA_016200955.1 bacterium | reverse complement strand
CTACGCGCGCCCCCCCGTTGCGGGCCTTCGGCCCGCGGGGCCCCCCCGCGATGGGCCGCTCCTCGCTTCGCGCTCCGCGTCCCGCTGCTCGCTCCGCTCGCATCATTCGTCGTGAGGCAGCTCGCGCGGGACGCGGCGAGGCTCCTTCCAGGCGTCGCTCTCGAGGACGATCGTGACGGGGCCGTCGTTCGAGAGCTCGACTTGCATCTCGGCGCCGAACCTCCCCGTCGCGACGGTCAGACCCTCGGAACGGACGCTCTGGCAGAACCTCTCGTAGAGAGGGATCGCTTGCTCGGGCCTCGCCGCGGCGATGAAGGACGGTCTTCTCCCCTTGCGTGCGTCCGCCAGGAGAGTGAACTGCGAGACGACGAGGACGCTCCCGGAGACTTCCTTGACCGAGAGGTTCATCTTCCCGTCTCGGTCCTCGAAGATCCGGAGCTCCTCCGTCTTCTTCGCGAGAAGGTCGGCCTCGGCCTCCTTGTCCTCGACGGAAACGCCCAGGAGCACGAGGAGGCCCTTCTGGATCTCGCCCACGGTCTCTCCCGCGACGACGACTCGCGCACGAGAGACTCGCTGGAGGACGGCGATCACTCAGATGCTCGCGAGCGCTTGCTCGAGATCGGCCACGAGATCGGCCGGATCCTCGATCCCGACCGAGAGACGGATCAGGCCGTCGGCGAGTCCCGCCGCGCGCCGCACCGCCGGCTCGATCGAGCCGTGAGTCATGGAGGGAGGGTGCTCGATCAGGCTCTCGACGCCTCCCAGGCTCTCGGCGAGCGAGAAGACCTTCGTGCGCGTGCAGAGCTTCTTCCCGTCCTCGACGCTTCCGTCGAGCTCGAAGCTCACCATGCCGCCGAAGTTGCGCATCTGCTTCTTCGCCAGAGAGTGCCCCGCGTGATCGGGGAGGCCGGGGAAGTGGACTCTCGCGACCTTCGGGTGCCGGGAGAGAAGCTCCGCGACGGCGGCGGCTCCCTTCGCGTGCTGGTCCATGCGCAGCGGGAGCGTCTTGATCCCTCGCAGCACGAGGAAGCAGTCCATGGGGCCCGGAACTCCTCCGACGGCGTTCTGCAGGAAGGCGAGCCGCGCGCGAAGGTCGTCGGAATTCATGACGAGCGCTCCGCCGACGACGTCCGAGTGACCTCCCAGGTACTTCGTCGTCGAGTGCGTGACGATGTCGGCACCGAGCGCGAGCGGCCGCTGGAGGTAAGGCGTGGCGAACGTGTTGTCCACGCACGAGAGGGCCCCGTGCTCTCGCGCGATCTTCGCGACGGCCGCGATGTCCGTGATCCGCAGGAGGGGATTCGAGGGAGTCTCGATCCAGACGAGCTTCGTCTCCTTCCTGAGAGCCTTCTTCACGTTCGCGGCGTCGGACGTGTTCGCGAAGGTGAAGCTCACGCCGAAGCGCTGGTAGACCTTCGTCGCGATCCGGTAGGTGCCTCCGTAGAGGTCGTCTCCCGCGACGACGTGGTCTCCCGACGAGAGGAGCCTGAGCACGGCGTCGATCGAGGCCATGCCCGACGAGAAGGCGAGGCCGTGCTTCCCTCCCTCGAGCGCCGCGATCGCCCGCTCGAGCGCCGCCCGCGTCGGGTTGCCGGTGCGCGAGTACTCGAAGGCCTTCGCCTTCGCCGGCTCGGGCTGGACGTAAGTCGACGTGAAGAAGACGGGAGTCATGATCGCGCCGGTGACCGGCTCGGGCTCGACTCCCGCGTGCACCGCGAGCGTCGCGAAGCCTTGCGCGTCTTTCCCTTCGGAGCTCACGTTCTCTCTCCTGCTCAGACGAGAGAGGTTGCCAAAGAGCGGGAGAGTTGACTACGGGCCGCGCGAATCCCGGAGCTTCTCCCAGTGCTTCGCGAGCCTCGCCACGTCGAGCGGCACGTCTGGATGGCCGGTGAGCTCCTGGAAGCAGAGCTTCGCGTCCGTCGCCAGAGCCGTGGCCTTCGCCCCGAACATGACGTGCAGCCACGGCGCGAGCGCGAGCACGGAGAGGCGCCGGGCCGTCTCGATGATCCGCCAGGGATTGAACGGATCTCCGTCGTCGTGCATGGGAAGCAAGGGGAGGTAGCCGAGCGCTTCCCGGAGCTGATTCGGAAAGGGCATCGCGCGGGGGTGTCGCGAGGCCGGGTCGTGAAAGAGGAGCGAGCAGACGTGCCTGAGCCCGTGCGCGGCCGCCACCGCGGCGGAAGACGGGACGCCGGGATTGCAGACGAGCGCGACCAGGACCGGGACTTCACCGGACTCCGCGAGGATCCTGAGCGGAGTGGCGCTCCCCGTGTTCGTCTTCGGGATGGAGTGAAGCCTGCCGCTCGGAGCGCGCTCGCGCGCCCCGAGGTGCTCGAAGAGCGCCGCCGGATTCCGCCTGGCGAGGCCCGCGAGCCCGGACGCGGCCTCCTTCAGTCGCTCGCCCTTCCCCTCGTGGTGAGCGGAGACGAGGGCCTGCCACGCCTGTCCGACCTCGCCCGCTCTCTCGAGGCGAGCCGCGAGCTTGAGCGCCGCGGTCAAGTCCTCGGGCGCCTTCCGGGAGGCCCGTCTCTCGCGTGCGATGTCCTCGTCCACGCGTCAGCGCTCGCTCTCTTCTCTCACGCGCGCCGCTCGACGTGAGTTGACCATCGACGCACGGTCGACGCTTCGACGTCGAGGGTGATCTCTCTCAAGGATGGGCCTGGCCCCGGGGTCAGCGAGCGATCTGCGCGATGAGATCGTGCTTCGTGATGATCCCGAGCTCCCCCGAAGGGTCGCGGACGATCACCGCAGGGTTCTCGCGAGTCAGGAGCTTCGAGATGTCCTCGAGGCTCGCGTCGGGTCCGACCTCGGGAAAGGGGGCGACCATGATGTCCTTGACGCGGACGTTCATGGGGTCGCGGTGCTTGACGAAGATGTCGACGAACTGGTCCTCGCGGACGCTCCCCTCGCTCTTCCCGTTCTTGACGACGGGGATCTGCCCGATCCCGAAGCGCTTCATGGCCTGCAGGGCCTCGAAGGCGAGGCTCTCGGGCTCGACGGCGACCATCATCGGGAGGCCGTCTTGCTTCTTCGCGACGAGTTCGTGCGCGGAGACCTCGAAGGACGCGTCGACGATCCCGTTCTCCTTGAGCCAGACCTCCGAGAAGCCCTTCGAGAGGTAACGCTGGCCGGAGTCGGGGATCAACGTGACGACGATGTGCTCGGGGCCCAGCTTCTCTTTCTTGCAGTACTCGATCGCGCCCCAGACGGCGGCGCCGCCGGAGCTTCCCGTGAAGATCCCCTCCTGGCGCGCGAGCTTCCGCTGCATGATGTAAGCGTCCTTGTCGACGACCTGGACGACGTCCGAGAGCATCGACTTGTCCCAGTTCTTGGGGAAGAAGTCCTCGCCGATGCCTTCGATCAGGTAAGTCTTGGGTTGGGAGACGACCTTGTTGTAGTGGAAGGTGTCGTAGAAGATCGAGCCCTTCGGGTCGACTCCCACGAGCTTGACGTTCTTGTTCTTCTCTCGCAGGAAGCGCCCGACTCCCGTGATCGTTCCGCACGTGCCGATGCCGCACACGAAGGCGTCGATCTTGCCGTCCGTGTCGCGCCAGATCTCGGGGCCCGTCGTCTCGTAGTGTGCCTTCGGGTTCGCGACGTTGTCGTACTGGTTCGGGTTCCAGGCGTTCGGGATCTCCTGCGCGAGACGCCGCGCGACCGAGTAGTAGCTTCGCGGGTCCTCGGGCGCGACGGCCGTCGGAGTGACGATCACCTCGGCGCCATAACCGCGGAGCACATCGATCTTCTCGCGCGACATCTTGTCGGGCATAACGAAGATGCAGCGATACCCCTTCGCGAGCGCCGCGAGCGCGAGCCCGACTCCCGTGTTCCCGCTCGTGCACTCGACGATCGTGCCGCCGGGCTTGATCTTTCCCTCGCGCTCGCCCCACTCGAGCATGGAGACGCCGATGCGGTCCTTCACGGAGCCGCCCGGGTTCATGTACTCGAGCTTGCAGAGGATCGTCGTCTCGACGCCGCGCTGCTTGGGAAGCCTGTTCAGGCGGACGAGCGGCGTGTTGCCGATCGCTTCGATGATGGACTCGGCGAACTTCATGGGCGGGCTCCGCGCGGTGGGAGCCGGAGCATAACATCATGAGCCTTCGGGGAAGCGCGGTCAGAACCGGAGCTTGAACCCCTCGGGCGTCTCGACGGCCGAGCCCTTTCTGACGACGAGCGTCTCGGAGGAGCCGTCGGAGCGAGGCTTTTCCGGGAGCAGACGCCACGACCGGCGAGGCTTCTTCGCTGGCTTCGTGGGAACGGGTTTCGTTTCTTCGCTCGCCACGATCTCGCCCTCGGTGCGAGCGCACTGAGCAGAGACCGAGCCGAATGCCTAAGTCGAGACGCGAAGGGGAAGGGGTCGGTCGGGTTCGTTCGGAAGTCGGGAGTTCGTCTCACCGGCGCAACGTTTCTGACCCGGGGCGAGACGATCGCGGGGCGATCTGCCCCGCGCGAGACGCGACGTTGTTCGGGACGGCGCGTGCGGCTATTTTCGAGGGCGTGCGAGAGCCTCCCTTGAACCAGCTCACGCCTCGGTCCAAGAAGGACGAGATCTGGCGGGAGAAGGAGCGCCTCGAGACCGAGGCGCGCGACGCTTCGCGTCGTGCCGCGATCCTCGAGCGGGAGCTCGAGGCGGCGAGGAAGGAGCTCGCCCGCCTCCGCGAGCGCTCCGAGTTCTCGGAGAAGGAGAAGGACGACCTCCGGGCCTCGAACGAGAAGCTCGACGTTCTCATCAAGCTCACGCGGGACCTCGCCTCGTTCGACCAGGAAGGCGTCCTGAAAGCGTGCGTCGAGCGGATCCCTTACCTGGTCGATGCTCGCTACGCCTCGCTCTACTTCTACGACCCCGGAAAGCAGCTCCTCACGCTCAAGCAGCACACGCACGAGCGCGCGATCGACCCTCTCGTCGACCTCTCGCGGGCGCCGGCCTCGCTCATGGCTCAGGCCGTGCGCGCGAAGTCGCTCCTCCTGATCGACGACCTCGCGGGCTGGAAGCGGCAGGACGGAACCGAGCCCGCGCGGCCGAACAAGGACCGTTACAAGACGCGCTCTTGCATCATCGCCCCTCTCATCGCGGGACAGGAAGTGATCGGCGTCCTCAACCTCGCCGACCGCCACGACCAGAAGCCCTTCGACCGGAACGTGGACCTCGAGCTGATCCGTCAGGCCGCGGAGCTCGTCGCCGTCTCGCTCAAGAACGCGAAGCTATTCGAGGAAGCGCAGCACGACTCGCGCACCGACAGCCTGACGAAGCTCGGGAACCACAAGGCGACCATGGAACGCCTCGAGCTCGAGTCCAAGCGGGCCAAGCGTTACGGGCACGACCTCGCTCTCGTGCTCCTCGACCTCGACCGGTTCGCCCTCGTGAACGCGAACCACGGGCACCAGGCGGGCGACACGGTCCTCGAGCAGTCGGCGAAGCTGGTCCGCTCGAACGTCCGCGACGTGGACGTCTGCGGGCGCACGGGAGGCGACGAGTTCGCCGTCATCCTGCCCGAGCAGAACCTGAAGGGCGCGCTCGTCGTCGCGGATCGCCTCGCCCGGATCTTCAAGGACCAGCGTTTCCGCATGGGAGAGACGGTCCTGGAGGTCCCGGCGACCGTGGGCGTCGTCCAGCTCGCCTCGGGCGAGAGCGCATCCGAGGCCCTCCAGCGAGCGAAGGACGCGATCGCGCAAGCGCGCCGCGAGGGCCAGGGCGTCGGCGTCAAGCGCTGACTTCACTCCCTGTCGCGAGCGAATCTGCGATCATGCCGCGAGAGAAGGACCAGGAGCGGGGAACGATCATGTGGGAGTACAAGGTCGTCGCCGGAAGCTACACCGTCGATGGAGCCAACGTCTTCGTCAAGAACACCGCGGGTGAGGGGACTCTCCAGCAGATCCTCGACCATTACGGGAGCGATCGCTGGGAGCTCGTGAGCTCGAGCCTCGACAACCTGAACCGAGAAGTCGTCATCGTCTTCAAGCGGCCCAAGGGAGGCGTCGCCGCCATGGCCGCTCCCTCGGCCGCCGGCGCTCCGGCTCCCGCCGCTCCGGCGGGCTCTCGCTTCGTCGATGCCGACGGCGAGGTCGTCAAGCGCCGCACGCCGGGAGCGGCTCCCGGGAGCGCTCCCGGTGGCCGCCGCCCGAAGCGCGACCTCGACGCTCTCGCCGATTAGACCGCGAGAGCCGGCTCCTACCTTCGGCCCACGGTCACGGCCTCGGTCACCGTCACGGCCACCGTCACCGCCACGGCCTCGGTGACGGCCGCGGTCGCGGCCACCGTCACCGTCGCGGTCACCGCCACCGTCACGGTCACGCTCACGGGTCACGGTCGCCGTCACGTTCGCGCTCGCGCTCACGTTCGGAGTCGCGTCCGCGCCTCGGCTCAGCGTTCTTCGAGCGGCGATCCAACGCGGAGGAGATTTCCGTCGGGATCGACGTGAGCGAACTCGCGTAGCCGGTACGGAGTGTCCGTGACGGCCGCGAGCCGCCCCCCGGGGGCGGCTTTTCGCCACGCCTCGTGGAGAGCGTCGGCGTCGTCGACGTAGATGTAGCTCGCCGAGGTGTTCTTCTCGGGATCGAGCTCGCGGAACAACGCCAGGTGGAGCTGGACCGGTCCCCAGGAGAGGAAGCCGTAGATCGGGCCCTCGGGACCTTGCTCGTCGTAGGCGTGCGCCTCGAAGCCGAGCTTCCGGTAGTGAGCGAGCGCGGCCCCGACATCCCGAACGGGGAGGACGGGCGCGGCGCGCTCGAACGTGACGGCCATGCTGCCTCTCCTCGGCTCTCAGGCCGTAGGCACGTGGAAGAAGGCGTCGTCCGGCCGCGCCGGCCGCCCGAGCCAGAGCGGCCGCCTGATCCCTTCCGTGACCCAAGCGCGCAGCACGAAGCGCCCGATCCGCGTGCGGACCTGGCAGAGGTCGCCGGTCGCGATCCCGAGGCGCTCCGCGTGGCTCGGGTGGATCCAGAGCGGATTCTG
>JACQDU010000514.1 GCA_016200955.1 bacterium | reverse complement strand
TGGATCGTCTCGGTCCACTTCCTCGACTTCGGGTCGAACCGCCAGAGGTCGTTCCAGAAGTGGCCGCGGTCCATGTGTCGCCCGTCGGCGCCGCCGAAGGCGTACGCGACCTGCTTCGTCTTGTCGTAGACGAGGCGGTCGATCCCGTCGGGCATGCCGCCCGGCTGCATGTTGATCCACGCGGAGCCGCCCGTCGTGGTCTGGAAGACGCCCTCTCCCTCGATGAGGACGGAGACGAGCCTCGGGTTGAGCGGGTCCACGACGATCGACTTGACCGCTCGCTCGGGGAGCCCGAGGTCGATCGGATGCCACGTGAGGCCGGCGTCGATCGACTTCTGGAGCTGGCCCTTCGTGCCGCCGGCGTAGATGATCGACGACGGGCCGGCCTTCGGCCCGGCTCCCGTCCACACGTCCACCGCGAGCGAGATGATCGGAGTCGTCAGCGTGCCGACCTGGTCCCAGTTCGAGCCCGCGTCCGTCGTCTTGAGCACACCCTTCTTGGAGCCCGCATAGAGCGTCTGCGGGCTCTTCGCATCGATCGCGATCGTGTACGTCTCGTTGCCCGGGAACTTTTCCGACACCTTCAGGACCGGCACCGGCTCCCACTTCCCGCTCGAGGGGGTGATCTTGAAGATACGGTCCAGGCAGACGCAGTAGGCGGTCCCCTTGGGATCCACGACGACGCCCGTCATGGGGTAGTGTCCGCGCGGGCCGTACTCCCACTCGCCGCTCCCGAGTCGCGCGACGGTGTCGCCGAGGCCGACGTAGGTCGCCGGGATCGTCGAGTCGTACGCGACGGAGAAGCAGGAGCCGTCGGGAGCCTTGACATCGGCCCAGCGCTTGCCGGCGTTCTCCGATCTCTTGACCCAGTTCTCGCCGACCGCGATGAAGACCTTACCCACGACCGCGAGCGCCGCGGGCCGGACGCGTCCGACTTTTTCCTTGGAGGCGATCGACGCCCAGCCGTTCGGGCCGAGCTCCGAGAGCTCCGTCTCCGGTCCGAACGCGAGGAGAGGGACCGGCGAGGTCGCGGCCCTGTCCGAGGGATCGAAGTGGAGGACGAGAGAGGTGAGCTTCTCTCGAGAGGCGGGCCCCTCCAGGCGCCGCCAAGGAGAGGCTCCCGCGACCTTCGGGCGAGGAGGCGAGTCCGGAGGAGCGCCCGGGTTCTCGGGCGTCCCGGGCGTCGGCCCGACGCGCGGGGGGGCCGGTCGGTCCTTCCCGTTCCCCGTCTTCTCCGGCGGCTTGGACTCGGCCGCGGCATTCTCGGGCGTCGCGACCGGCGCGATCGGAGCCTCCGGCTGGTTCGCCGCGCTCGCCTCGGACTCCTGGCTCGCGACCGGCTTTCCATCTTCCTTGGTCGCGATCTTCTCCTCGGGCTTCTTCTCGTCGGGCTTCTTCTCGTCGGGCTTCTTCTCGTCGGGCTTCTTCTCGTCGGGCTTCTTCTCGTCGGGCTTCTTCTGGTCGACGCCCGGAAGATGCGCCTCGGCGTCCGGCGTCTTGCCCTGGGAAAAGGCGTAGACCGCGAGGACGGCGCAGGCGAACGAGAGCACGACGGTGGCGGAGCCGAGGGCGACCACGGCCTTGTTCTTCCGTGCGCTCACCCCGAGCCGCTCGAGCGAGGAGACCTCCTGGGCGATGATCTCCTCTCCCGCGACGAAGCGGTCGAGGTCGTTCGCGAGAGCGGCGGCCGTCGGGTAACGCTTCGTCCGGTCCTTCGCGAGGCACCGGAGGCAGATCGTCTCGAGGTCTCCCGCGGTCTCCGGGTTGATCGCGCTCGGCCGGGACGGCTCCCTCGTGAGGAGAGCGGCCAGGACCTTGAAGTCGGACTCCGCCTCGAAGGGAGGCTTGCCGGTGATCGCGTGGTAGAGCGTGGCGCCGAGCGAGTAGACGTCGCTCCGGTGGTCCACGGCGCCGTCCGTGCCGCCGTCCGCTTGCTCGGGCGACATGTAAGCCGGCGTCCCGACGCCCGCCCCGGTCTTCGTGATCCTCGTCCGCCCGTCCCCGAGCGAGGCGAGCCCGAAGTCGAGCACGAAGGGCGTCCCCTCGCGGTCGATCATGATGTTCGCGGGCTTGAGGTCGCGGTGCACGACTCCCTGCTGGTGGGCGTGGTGGACGGCGCGCGCCACGTCCCGGAGGAGGGTCGCCGACTCGCGGAGAGAGAGCTTGCCCTTGAGGCGCGTCGCGAGCGTGCTCCCCTCGATGAAGTCCATGGCGAGGTAATGCTTCCCCGAGGACTCGCCCGCCTCGTGCACGGTCACGATGTTCGGATGGCGGAGCCGCGCGACGGCCTCGGCCTCGCGGTAGAACCGGCGGACGAGGTCGGCGGAGGAGTCGGCTCCCGGGAGGATCATCTTGAGCGCCACGGCGCGCTTGAGCTTCTGGTCGAAGGCGCGGTAGACGACTCCCATGCCTCCTTTTCCGAGCTCTCCCAGCAAGAGGAAGCGGCCGAAGGCCCGCTTCGGGTCGGTCTTCGCCTTCTCGACCTCCGCGGCCAGCGCGATCGGGGCGTCGATCAGGGTCGGCGCCCTCGCGGGAGAGGAGGCCGGCGCCGCCCCGAGCTCGGGCGCGACCTGCGTCTCCTGCGTCCTCGCGGCCGCCGAGGCCGCCTCCTCGGGACCGGCCTCCGGCATGGGGACGTGCGCCTTGCACCAGGGGCACACCGCGAGCGTCCCCGGCGGCGAGGCCGGGAGCGAGAGCTTGCTCTTGCATCGAGGGCAGTCGAACGCGATCGGCATCGTGGGCTCCCCGACGACCCCCGAGTCTAGATCACCGGGCTCGTTTCGGGGAGGCTCGACGTGGCGAGGCTCCTCGCCAGCCGGCCTGAACGTGAGCAGCCGTCACTGCCGGGCCCGCGCGCGCTCGAGCTCCTTTCGAACCAGGGCCGCCAAAGAGGAGCCCGGCTCGAGCTCGAGCGCGCGCGGTAGACGGCCCCCATGCCGCCTTGCCCGAGCTTCGCGATCGTCTCGTAGGCTCCGATTCTCATCTCCCGCGAGCTTACTCCCGGCGATGCGCCGGTTCGAGGCAAGCGCCGCGAGTCTTTACGAAGAGCAAGAGGGGCGGTAGACTTCGGCCACTCGCGTCGTAAGTCCTCAAGCAGATTCGTCGTTCTCGACGTAGATGAGATCGGCGTTCCCGCCCTCGCAGGAGACAGCATGGCCGACGAGAAGATGGACACGACCGACCTCCAGGCCGTCGAGCGGCTCCAGAGGGGTTACAAGGCGCTCCGCGACGAGATGGGGAAGGTCATCGTCGGCCAGGAGAGAGTGCTCGAGCAGCTCCTCGTCTCGATCTTCTCCCGCGGACACTGCCTCCTGATCGGCGTGCCGGGGCTCGCGAAGACCCTCATGATCTCCACGCTCGCGCGGTGCCTGTCGCTCTCCTTCAACCGGATCCAGTTCACGCCCGACCTCATGCCCTCGGACATCACGGGCACCGAGGTCATCCAGGAAGACAAGGCGACGGGCGAGCGGCGCTTCCAGTTCCTGCGCGGGCCGGTCTTCGCGAACATCATCCTCGCGGACGAGATCAACCGGACGCCGCCCAAGACGCAGGCCGCCCTCCTCGAGGCCATGCAGGAGCACCAGGTCACGGCCGGCGGCAAGAAGCACACCCTCGAGGAGCCGTTCTTCGTCCTCGCGACCCAGAACCCGATCGAGCAGGAGGGCACGTATCCCCTCCCCGAGGCCCAGCTCGACCGCTTCATGTTCAACGTCATGGTCGACTACCCCGACGAGAACGAGGAGTTCGAGATCATGAAGCGCACGACCTCGGGAGGAGAGGCGCAGATCGCTCCCGTGCTCACGCGCGAGGAGATCGCGAAGCTCCAGGACATCGTCCGCCGCGTCCCGATCGCGGACCACGTGATCCAGTACGCCATGCACCTCGCGCGCGCGACGCGCGTCCGCACGGCCGAGGCCCCCGACTTCTGCAAGGAGTGGCTCTCGTGGGGCGCGGGGCCGCGCGCGAGCCAGTACCTGATCCTCGGAGGGAAGGCGCGCGCCGTCCTCCACGGGAGGCACCACGTCGCGACCGAGGACGTGGCGGCCGTCGCTCACCCCGTCCTGCGGCACAGGATCATCACGAACTTCAACGCCGAGGCGGAGGGAGTCACGACGGACAAGATCGTCGACAAGCTCCTCGAGCACGTGAAGGCGGCGCAAGCAGC
>JACQDU010000513.1 GCA_016200955.1 bacterium | reverse complement strand
TCTCCTGGAGCTCGCGGAGCGTGAGCCCGCCTCGCCGGGGCTCGCTCACGGGACGGCGTGGCGAGGCGTGCGCTTGACCATGCGGATCCGCCTCCCTCCCTGGTCGTGGACGACCTCGTCCATGAAGAGACGGATGAGCATGAGCCCGCGTCCCTGGACTCCCTGGAGCGTCGTGAGCTGCTCCTGGGGAGTCAAGGCGGAGGCGTCGAAGCCCGGGCCCTTGTCCTCGACGGTGAAGGCGACCTCGTCGCGAGTCGTGCGCACGGAGACGACCACGGTCTTCGCCGCGTACGCGGGATCGGCGATGCGCTCCCAGTAAGCGCGCTCGAAGCCGTCGCGGTCGGTGCGGAGGCTCTGCGCCGCCTCGGTCAGGTCGAGCGACCCGTGTATGACCGCGTTCGCGAGCGCCTCCTCGAGGGCCACGTCGAGGTTGAGCAGGTCCTGCGGCTCGACGAGCCCGAGGTCCACGAGGCCCTCCGTGAGGTGAGGGAGCACCGAGCGCGCCGCCTCGAGCCGGGCCGGGATCTCGAAGACCTTCGAGAGCTCGCGGATGTGCGCGAGCGCCGCGATCCTCCCGCGCCGGAGCTGCGAGAGCTCCATGCATTTCCGCACGATCGCGAGGAACTCCTGCGTCTTGAACGGCTTCCTCAGGTAGTTCGTCGCGCCCGCGCGCAGGGCCTCGACCGCCGTCTCCTCGCTCCCGTAAGCCGTCATGGCGATCACGGGGAGGTTCGGCCGCGTCCGGCGGAGCGCTTTCAGGAGCTGGATCCCGTCCATCTGCGGCATGCGCACGTCGGTCACGACGAGGTCCACGTCGCGCTCGTTCTTGAGGACCTCGAGCGCTTCCTTCCCGTTCGACGCGCCGAGGCACACGTAAGACGGCGCGAGGAAGCGCTCGAGCATCTTCCTGACGTTGGGCTCGTCCTCCACGAGGAGGATCCGCGCCGACGCGGGGGCCGCTTGAGGCCTGGGATCGGGAACGGTCAAGGAAGCCTCGACTCCTTGTTTAAGTCACGGAGTGGCGTCGGTGCAAGCCACGATCCCGGCGCGAGCGGACGTTGCCGCGGACGTTGCCCGTTCGGACCGTCTTCGCCGCGGCAACAATCATCGATGATCAATGATCAATCCGACAATCGGCCAAGTTCTAGCCGATTGTCTGATCGAGCATTGATCATTGGAGATTGACGACGGTGTGGCGCCCCTCTCACGCCGCATCCTTCTCGGCCTGCGCCGCCCTCGCCTTGAGCATGGCCTCGTACTTCTCGAGCGTCGTCCTCACCTCGCGCGGCTTCGAGCCGTTCGCGGGCCCGACGAGCCCGTCCTCGCACATCATGTCCACGTAGCGGGCCGCTCTCCCGTAGCCGATCTCGAGCTTCCGCTGGATGAGAGAGACGGAGCCCTTCCCGGCCGCGAGCACGACCCTGACGGCGTCCTCGTAGACCGAGTCGCGCTTCGCGTCCAAGGCGTCGTCGTTCGAGCTGGCCTCGACCGCCCGGGCGGCCGCGGCGCGGTTCGCCTTGCGCTCGCTCTCGATGCGCGCGAGCTCCTCCGAGTACTCGGGCTCCGCGCGGTCGGCGAGGAACGTGACGATCCGCTCGAGCTCCTCGTCCGAGGCGAAGGCTCCCTTCGCGCGGATCGGCGCGCCGCGGCCCGGAGGCAGGAACAGCATGTCTCCCATGCCGAGGAGCTTCTCCGCGCCGCACATGTCGAGGATCGTCCGGCTGTCGACCTTCGAGGTGACCTGGAAGGCGATCCGCGCGGGCAGGTTCGACTTGATGACTCCCGTGATCACGTCCACGGAGGGGCGCTGCGTCGCGAGGATCACGTGGATCCCGACCGCGCGCGACTTCTGCGCGAGCCTCGTGATCGACGCCTCGACCTCCTTCTGCGCGACCATCATGAGGTCGTTGAGCTCGTCCACCACGAGCACGACGTAGGGGAGGTGCCAGGCGATCTTCCGCTGCTCGAGCTCGGCCACGCTGCAGCGGTGGCGCTTCGCGAGCTCGTCTTTCCCGAGCCCGTTGTATTCGCGGATGTGCCGCACGCCCGCCTTCGCGAGCCAGTTGTAGCGGTCCTCCATCTTCCGCACGGCCCAGTCGAGGACGGCTCCCGCTTTCTTCATCTCCGTCACGACGGGCGTGAGCAGGTGAGGGACGCGCGCGAACTGCTGGAGCTCGACCTGCTTCGGGTCGATCAGGATGAGCTTCACGTCCCTGGAAGTCTTCGTCGTGAGGATCGAGAGGAGGATCGTGTTCAGGCACACGGACTTCCCGCTCCCCGTGGCTCCCGCGATCAGCAGGTGCGGCATCTTCGCGAGGTCCGCGATGAGAGGCCGCCCCGCCGTGTCCTTCCAGAGGAAGACGGGGAGCGCCGGATCCTTCCGCCGCCAGAGCGGGTTCTCGAGGAGCTCGCGGAAGCGGACGACGTCCTGGTCCTCGTTCGGCACCTCGAGCCCGACCCAGCTCGTCCCGGCGATCGGCGCCTGGACGCGGATCCCTCCCGCGCCCGGCACCCTGAGCGCGAGCGCCAGGTTGTCGAGGAGAGCGTGGATCCTCTGCACCTTCACCGCTCGCCCGAGCTCGAGCGCGAACAGCGTCACGTTCGGCCCTCGCTCGACGTGAGCGACGCGCGCGTCGACCTTGAACTGCGAGAGCGTGTCCTCGATCCGCCTCGCGCGCTCGTCGAGGGCCGCCCGGTCGGACGCCGGGACCGGCTCGCTCGGCTCGAGGAGATCCACCGGCGGCAGCGGGTGAGCGCTCGTCTCCCGGGCCGCCGGCTCCTCTGTCTCGGTCCCGGGCTCCGACTCGCGCACCGTCCCGGTCCCGATCACGGTCCCGGTCTCGGTCCCGGTCTCAGTCACGGTCCCGGTCTCGGTCCCGGTCCCGGTCACGGTCACGGTCCCGGTCGCGGTCCCGGTTCCGGTCACGGTCCCGGTCCCGGTTCCGCTTCCGGCGGCCGGAATCGAGCCCGTCTCCTGCGAGCCCACGTCCTCGCGCTCCTCGGTAGGGATCTCGGTCGAGGGGATCGAGGCAAGGAGCTCGTCCTCCTCGGGCTCGGGGTCGAGCTCGGGGAGCCCGGCTTCCGCGGGCTGCGTCGCTCCGGTCGAGGGCGCGCTCCGACCGTGCTCGGCGCTCGCGGCGGCGCGGGCGAGCTGATCGGCCTCGGCGCTCGCCTCGCCGAGGGCCGAGCCGGCGGCGGAGACGGTCGCGCTCGCCGCGGCCTGGGCGCTCTCGGCTCCACGGGAGAAGATCTCGGCGACGGGCTTGTCCGTCGCGAGCACGAGTCCCACGAGAGCGGCCGCTCCGAGCGCGACCGCCGCTCCCGGGCCCTCGACGTTCTTCGTCAAGACGAGCGTGAGGAACGTCCCGAGGAGCCCGCCCGGGTTCCTCCCCTCGAAGTGCCCCGCGAGAGCCCCTCGCGCGAGGAGGCGCTCGGTCACCGCGAGCACGAGGACGACCGCGAGCGCTCCCGCGCCTCTCCTCCAGAGCTCGGCTCGAGCCGGCTTACGCGAGAGGAGCGAGCCCGCGAGGACGACGAGCGCGACCGCGGCCGCGACCGCGCCGAACGTCCCGACCCACTCGACCGCGAAGAAGGCGAGCGAGGCCCCGGTCGTCCCGCCCCAGTTCGCGACCGGCGATGGTCCCGGGAAGGACCGCGCCGCGCAGTCCCCCGCGTCGAAGCTCGCGAGCGCGAGCAGCGCGAACACTCCGATCCCGAGGAGGACGACTCCGGCCACTTCTCGCGCGTCGCCTTGCGGTTATCCGCGCGAGCGACGCGACCCGCCGCGCCGGGAGCGACGTCGCCCCCGAGTCATGAGCGCGGCCGCGCGCGAAACGTTTGAATCCAGGCCGCGTCGCTCGTCTTGGCGGGGAGTATGGCCGGGCCGCGTCATGCGTCCTTCCTGGTCTCTTGAAGGACCCGTCACATTTACGTCGCCGTTTCGTCACGGCGCCCAGAAACCGTTCAGCGCCAGGGGCCAGACCCGGGGCAGGCTGGCTTTCGCGGACTCCGGCCTGTTATCTTGCGCCGGCCGCGAAGGCCTGCGAGCCAGCGCCAGGGGGTCCCCGTGAGCATCGAAGCCTTCCTCAAAGGAATCGCCGCGTTCCAGTCCCTCTCGGACGCGGATGCGAAGCGGCTCTCGACGCAATGCCAGCCCATGCGCTTCCCGCCGGGCGCGCGGATCATCAAGCGCGGCGACCCGGGCGACGCCATGTACGTGATCAAGGCGGGCGAGGTCCGGATCCCCGTCCTCGACGAGCAGGGCCGCGAGAAGTTCGTCGCCCGGCTGGGGCCGAACGAGTTCTTCGGCGAGATGGCCCTCCTCACGAACGAGCCGCGCGCGGCGGACGTGCTCGCCGAGGGCACCGTCGAGTGCCTCGCGATCACGAAAGCTCCGCTCCAGGAGTTCCTGAAGGCTCACCCGAAGGTCGCGGGCTTCCTCACGGAGATCCTCGGAAAGCGCCTCCTCACGAACGAGGGGATCCGCCACGTCGGGAAGTACAAGCTCATAGGAGAGCTCGGCCGCGGGGGCATGGCGATCGTCTACGAGGGGCTCCACCCGACGCTCTCTCGCACGGTCGCGATCAAGATGCTCTCGCACGAGCTCGTCTACGACGTGGACTTCTCCACGCGCTTCAAGAACGAGGCGAAGATCATCGCGGGCCTCCACCACGAGAACATCGTCCAAGTCTTCGACTCCGAGGAAGCTTACGCGACCTACTTCATCATCATGGAGAAGGTCGAGGGCACGGTCCTCTCCCGCCTCATCGACACGCAGGGGATCATGCCGTTCGAGCAGTCGCGCTCTTACCTGCGGCAGCTCGCGAGCGCGCTCGACTTCGCGCACGCGCGCGGGATCGTCCACCGCGACATCAAGCCGTCGAACGTGATCATCGAGCCCGACGGGAAGGTCAAGCTCATGGACTTCGGGATCGCGAAGACCGCGCGCGACCCGGAGCAGGAGCAGGACATCATCGGGACCGCCGAGTACATGTCTCCCGAGCAGGCCCTCGGCCGGAAGATGGACGGCCGCGCCGACCTCTACTCGACGGGTGTCATGGCCTTCGAGATGCTCACTGGGCGCTTGCCGTTCGACTCGACCGATCCCTACGAGATCCTGAGGCGGCACATCCGCGAGCCGATCCCCGCTCCCAAGTCGATCAACCCGGACGTGCCCGAGGACCTGAACCAGCTCGTGATCCGCTCGACTCAGAAGGACCCGGCGCAGCGGTTCGCGAACGGGAAGCAGATCGTCGAGCTCCTCTCGACCGCTTCCGGCGTCACCGCACGCTTCGACTTCGAGAGGGCGAAGGTCCGCGCCGTGACGCTCGTCTACGACCCCGCACAGGAGCAGAAGGTCGCGGCCATGATCGCCGCGCTCGCCGAGGGCGCGAAGAAGGTGCCGGGAGTCCGGGTCTTCCCGGGAAACTAGCGCGCGTCCAGCGCGACCCTGTCGGTTCAGTGTCGGCGCTCAACGGCTCACTTGTCACTGGGCAGGTAAGAAATCGGAAATAGGCTGGTTTTCCCGAGGCCAACGCCGTTCCTAATTCTCAGTTGTCATTCCGTGTTGTTATTCCGTCTTTCCTTGTTCAACTCGAGCTGGCCGCGCCGCCGACTTTCCGGCCCAGGAACTATCTATCCGCACGGAGCTACCAGGGGATCAGGTTCGCGTGGTCCTTCTCTCGCTTGAAGACCATGACCACGTCCTTCGTCTGGCCGCTCACGACGAACAGGCCGCCCGCGTAGACGCCGAGCCACGAGAGATCGGGGTGCCAGGCGCGCTCGACTCCCACGAGGTAGAGCGCCATGCCCGCCATGACGAGGAGGGCGCCCGAGACCGACTCGAAGCAGATGAGCTTCTCGCCCGCGTGGCGCGGCTTCTCGGTCCGGCCTCGCTTGAGAATCAGGATCATGTCGCGCACGAGCCCGATCGCGAGGAAGGCGGCGCCCGTGTAGGTCACGTAATGCCAGAGCTGGACCTCGACCTCGCGGTCGGAGCCCGCGAAGCGAAAGACGAGCGCGGCCCCGGCGACGAGGAGGCCCAAGGCGGCTTCGATCATGCCTCTCATCTACGCGCGCGGACCCGGAACGGATGAGGGCGAGCGATCTTCGCGGCTCGCATCGGTCGGCCGGGGCCATCGGAGGCGATGCTTCTCGGTCGCGGTCGCGAGGTCGAAGGGCTCGAGGCCGGGAGCGACCTTGCCTCCCCGGTATTCGGCGTCGCAGACGTAGCAGACGACCTTCCAGGGAATGAACCCATAGAGGAGGAGGTCGATCAGGCTCGCGATCACGAGAGGCAAGAAGAAGAGCCCGGGCGGCGTGATCGGCGTGAACGTGAGGACCGCGGCGAGCGCCACGATCGCGAGACCGAGCCGGCGCGGGAAGTCCTTCCTCACGTGGAGGTGCGAGTAACCGCAGAAGACGCAGCGCTCGACCGGCTCTCCTCGCTCGATCCCGGGAGAAGGAGAGAGCGGGTAAGCCCGCCCGCACCCGGAGCACGTCACGCTCGCGTCCGCGGCCCGCGCCGTGAGAGCGGCCTCGCAGTCCTTGCAGTAACCGATCAGGCGCACGTCCGCATGCTAGCACTCGGGGCTCGTTGTTCCACGAAGCTCGTGGCGGTAGTCTCCTGCGAATGGGGAACGCCAGCGAAGCTCGATCCGACGCTGCGCCGAGACCGCGGAGGGTCCTGAGAGCCGTGCTCCTGGCGATCGGAGGCGTCGCGATCGCCGCGGTCGCGGGCACCGTCGTGGCCGATCGCCAGGCGAAGGCGCGGCTCGCGGAGTACGACGCCGAGTGGAGGAAGGCGCTCGCGGCCGAGCGAGAGCGCTCCGCGGCGCTCCGGCTCCCCGTGCTGTCGGGCGAGACGCTCGACGGGAACGCGGCCGCGATGTACCGGACGTTCTGCTCCACGCTCAAGAGAGCGGACGCCGGAGTCGTCTCGAGCGCGTCTTCGGGCCCTCCGCTCGAGGGGCCTCTTGCGCCTCCCTGCGCGAAGCTCCTCTCGGACTTCAAGGCCGTCGCCGATTCGATGCGAGACGCGACGCGCTGCGCGCGCTGCGACTGGGAGATCCGGTACGAGGACGGCCTGCTGTCGTCCTCGCCGTCGTTCCACGAGGCCCGCGCTCTGGCGCTCCTCCTCGTCCTCTCGGCGCACGAGCGCGAGGGAGCGGGAGACGTGCGGGGCGCCGCACAGGACGATCTCGCGGCCTGCCGCTTCGGCGTGGACCTCTCGCACGGGACGCTCATCGGCCACACCATGGGAGCGCACGCCGTGAAGATCGCGCTCTCGGCGCTC
>JACQDU010000512.1 GCA_016200955.1 bacterium | reverse complement strand
CGCCCGCGAGCAGCGCGAGGCCGAGCCGGCGCTTCTCGGGCGAAAGAACGGTCTTCGCTAACATCGCGTTCTCCTCGGTCGCGGCAGGAGCGGCTTTGGGGGGAGCAGGCGCGCTCGGAGGCGCGCTCGGTGTGGGAACGGAGGGCGCTCGCGCGCTCGCCCTCCTCGGAGCCGGCGCCGTCTGCAGGTCGGGGTCGGCCTTCGCCGGGGCGGTCATGGTCCTGAAAGAAGGGGGAGCCGCGGGCTCCTCGAAGGCCGCTTCCTGCGCGGCCGGCGCGACGACGGTCCTCATCGCGGCGGCTCCGCGGCGCGCTTGCGGCTGGGCCGCGAACGGATCCCCGGCCCCCGCGGGCGTGAAGGGATCGGCTCCCGCGACCGGCGGAGCGAAGGGATCGGCTCCTCCCGCGTCCTGGAGCGTGGCGCCGAAGGGATCCTGCGCCGGGGCCGCGGCGGCGCTCACGGGGGCGGAGAAGGGATCGGCCGCATCGCCCGCGGGCTGCGCGCCGAAGCCTCCCCCGGCGGGAGCGCCGAAGGGATCTCCCGCCGGCGGCGCGCCGAAAGGATCGCCGCCCGCCGGAGGAGCGAACGGGTTCGCGTCGCGCGGCACGGCGTCCTCGAGCGTGCGGCCGAGGTTCGCCATCTCGGGCTGGGCGAACGGGTCCGCGGGAGCCGCGGACGGATCGACCGCTCCCTCGGGAGGAGGGACGGCCATCGTCGCGCCGCCGATGTCCGGGTTGTCGGCCGTCTGCGCGAACGCCGGGACCTGAGGCGGCGGCTCCTCCGCGGGCGGCTCGGGCGGCGGAGTCGGGGGCCGGGCGGGGGCTTTCTTCGGCGGCGCGGCCTTCTTCTTGCCGAAAGGCCACCAGGCCATGGGTTCCCCCGAGA
The DNA here is from genome assembly GCA_016200955.1 of bacterium. Taxonomy (GTDB): domain Bacteria; phylum Planctomycetota; class J058; order J058; family JACQDU01; genus JACQDU01. The sequence continues at coordinate 13,388 of JACQDU010000512.1, read as the reverse complement.
AGGCAGCGAGACCGGAGGATGCGGCTCGCTCCGCGATATCGCTCCGCTTAACTAGCAGAACCCCCGGGGCGGTGCAAGCTGGAGGTCCGGCCGCCGCTCGCTTCCAGGAGCGCCGCGCGTTTCCCGGTCAGCTTGACCGTGAAGTGAGCGCGCTGCTAGACTCGAAACGATGGGCGCACTCGCGCGCCCGGGGTGAGGGAAGAGGTCCTATGGCGGGACTTGAGTGGCAGCTCAAGCCGATCGATGGCGAGGATGCCGCGACTCTCGCCGAAATGTCGGGAGCGATCGACGGGAACACCGTCCCGAGCTTCCAGCAGATGCTCGAGGAGATCAAGTCGAAGGGCGTCCGCCGTCTCGTCCTCGACATGTCGAAGATCAAGTACGTGAACTCGACGGGCCTCGGCTCGCTCGTGAAGTACGCCGACAGCTTCAAGAGCTCCGGCGGCGGCATGGCTCTCATCAAGGTCCCGGCGAAGGTCAAGATCGTCATCGAGATGCTCGGGCTCAACGCGTTCTTCGCGATCTGCGCGGACCTCCCGCAGGCCCTCACGGCGCTCGAGAAGGCCGGGACGGCGGCTCCGGCGCCGGCGCCGGCGGCTTCGAAGCCTCCGCTCGCGGCGAACCGGCCTCCGGCGACCGGCACGGTGAGCCGCGGGGCCTCCGGCGCTCACCCGGCGGTGAGCCCGATGGGCCAGGCCACTCCGGGGACAGGGAAGGTCGGGAAGAAGGGCTCGGCGACGTTCCCGATCGTCGTCCCCTGCCAGCAGTGCGGCGTCCAGGTCGAGTTCCGCGACTCCGGGAACTGGAAGTGCCCTCGCTGCTACGCGCTCGTCTCCGTGGACGGCGATGGCTCGACCCGTTTCGGGCGCTCGGACAGGCCGGCGCCGATCACGCTCTCTCTCGTGGCGACGACGGAGTGCGGCGAGGGTCTCCTCCACCTCGTCACCTCGGTCTGCGGGACGGCCTTCAACGGCAACAACCTCGAGGCCGTGAGGATCGCGGTCCACGAGGTCGCCTCCGTCATGCAGTCCTCGATCTACAGCGGGAATCCCGACGGCGTTTACCACGTCGCGATCGACCGCCAGCCGGGGCGCGTGACGATCCGCGTCGCCGACGCGGGAGCGACGATCGAGGCGGGGCGCGCCTCGCAGTACTTCCCGAACGCGTCGAGACAGATGGATGAGTTCGACTGCCGGCCTCATCCGACGGGTGGGGGCAACGTGATCCGGATGGTCAAGAAGGGATAGAAGCCGTGACATCGCGTGTGGCGCATTCGCCCGCTGCGAGTGCGGTCGCTCTGGAAACGGCGCACGCGCCGCCGCCCTCTCCTCGGAAAGTTTTCCGGCTCCTTGCCCCGCTCGCGCTGCTCCTGCTCGTGTCGTCGACGAGCGGGTGCTCGATGTTCCGCGCGCAGTTCGGGGGAGGGATCGGCATCGGAGCGGACATCAAGATCCCGGGGCTCATCCACACGGGGCTGAGCGCCGGGCAATACATGAACGTGGGGATCCGCTACGACGACCCCGAGCTCTCTCACGACGCGAGCGCGACCCTCGTCGCCTGGCACTGGGAGGGGCGCGAGAGCCGCCGCCCCGAAGGACCCAAGGAGCACACGCTTCCGCTCGGGCGAGGGCGCACTCTCCTGGGGGAGCACTCTTGCTGGGCGGTGTTGCCGCCTCTCACGACGACGAACGACAAGGACGGGCTCTCGGTCTGGGACTTCGAGATCGGGATCATGCTCCTCGTCCTGGACTTCAGGATCGGGTTCAACCCGCTCCGGCTCGATCGCCCGGACAAGCGGCCCCGGCAGCCCACGACGGCGCCACCGCCTCGAGAAGCCCGGCCTCCCTCGACGGAGCTCGATGCTTCCGCTCCCGCGAAGCCTTCTCGCTCGGGAGGGCTCAGGCCGACTTACGAGAGGGATCCTCTCCTGCCGGCCGTCGATCCTCCGCCCGATCGCGGAAGCGGCGACTGATCTCCTGAGTCACCGCGGAGACGCTGAGCACGCAGAGGACGCGCAGAGAACCCGCTCGAGATCTCCCGCGCGATCTCCGCGACCTCCGCGCCTCCGCGGTTTTCTCGTCATGCTGTCGATCGTCTCGGTGAGGACCTCGAACCTCGTCACGCCCTCTGCGCGGCACGCGAGGCGGCGAGCGCTCGGTCTATGTCCGCGATCAGCTCGCCCGGCGTGGTGTAGCGGTCCTCGCGGCGCTTTCTCGTCATGCGCTTCACGATCTCGCTGCAAGCGGCGGTGATCTCGGGGCGGAACGTCCGGGGGTCGGGGATCTCCTCGAGGATGTGGCGGACGAGGATCGCTCCCTGGGAGTTTCCGGTGAAGGGGACGCTCCCCGTGACGAGGTGGAAGAGGGTGATCCCGAGGGCGTAGATGTCGCTCCTCGTGTCGAGGTCGTCCTCTCCGCGAGCTTGCTCGGGCGCGATGTAGAAGGGAGTGCCCACGGTCGTGCCCGCGACGGTCACGGCTCCCTCGTCCCGGTCGAGGAGCTTGACGATCCCGAAGTCGCAGAGCTTCGCGACGCCTTCTCTCGTGATCATGATGTTGTCGGGCTTCACGTCCCGGTGAATGATCCCTCGCTTCGAGGCCTCCTCGAGGGCGAGAGAGACCTGGCGGACGGCGATCAGGGCCTCGACCTCGGGGATCCGGCCCTCGCGCTCGAGGCGCTTCTCGAGGGTCTCGCCCTCCACGAACTCGAGGGCGAGGTAGTAATACTCCTCGCTCCCGCCGAAGTCGTAAGCGGTCACGACGTTCTCGTGGCGGAGAGCCATCGCGGCGATCGCTTCTCTCTTGAACCTCTCGAGGTAATGGGAGTCTCGCGCGAGCTTCAAGGGGAGGATCTTGAGCGCGGTGAGGCGGTTCGTGGCTATGTGGCGCGCCTTGTAGACGACTCCCATGGCGCCCTTTCCCAGCTCGGCCAGGATCTCGTAGCCGTAGATCGGGCAGTCCTCGGGAGCGGGGTCGTGCGCTCCGGCGGTCGCCGCCGCGAGAGCCTCGCGGGAGAAGGTGTCCGTGAGGAGAGGCTGGGCCCTGGGAGGAGCGGGCGTCGTCGGGACGGTGACGGTCGGGACGACGGGAGAGCTTCCCGGCTTCGGCGTCTCGTCGATCTCGAAGATCGAGTTGAGACGCTGCCTCTCGTCGGGTCCGAAGCGAGGCGGCAGGAAGACGAGGTAGTCCGCGAGGGCTCGCTCGCGCTTGCGGCGGGCTTCCGCGAGGCCGATCTGACGCGTCTGGAAGAGGCGGCGCGCGTTCTTCTCGTCGATCATGCCTCGCTTTAGGAGCGTGGCGCACAGGCCGTCCTTGAAGCCGTTCGATCGGATCTCCTCCACGAGCAATTTGACCGTCTCGGGCGGCGCGATCTTCTCGTCCACGACGAGTCGGGCGAGCGCCTTCTCACCTTCGAGATACTGGACTCTCTCCAACGCGTCGCGGACGCGGTCGAGCTGGGGCTTCGCGACGGCCGCTCTCCTTTCGAGGGCCTCCGCGAGGCTCATCTCGGAACCTCGCTGCAGGGCTTCCTTCATCTCGTGGAGCGCGGCGAAGAGCGCCTCCGGCGCCGCGAGCTTCTCGCGGAGGAGGAGACGGCCGCAGATCACGTCGGCGTAGCTCGCCATTCCGCCGGGGGCTCCCCGGAAGCCCCAGAGAGAATAGCGAGTTCGAGGCTCAGGAGCGACGAGGCGCGGGCTTTCGCCGGGGTCGCGGGGTCGGGGGGTCGGGTTGTCGGAGGGGCGTGCGAGGATTCGCGGGCCTGCGGCACGGGGAGCGTGGGTCGGGTCGGCGTCTTCGATCTCCTGGGTCGGGTGTAAGTGGGCGGGCTGGGTCGAGCCAGCGGGCCCGGGAGGTATCCACTCGCGCGAAGGCCTTCGTAGCGCGGGTGTGGCGGAGGACGTAGCGGCCCTGGTGGGAACGGATCGCCGCGAGGGGTGCGCGGAGAACATGCACGGATCCGTCACCCTGAACCCGGCAACCCCCGGTTTGGCAGTGGGGGCACTACGGTCTGGAGCAGGAAGAGGAGGGATGGTCCGTCCCGGCCCCCTCCCGCCCTTTCGCGACCCCGGACCCCAGATCCGACTCCCTTCATCCCGCCGCGCTCCCTCGAGCCCCTCGCGGCATATCATGGCTCCCGGGAGAGAACGCCTTGCCCTCGAAGGCTCGCCCGCGGGTGACGATCGCGTGCGCGACTTCCCTGGACGGGAAGATAGCGACCGCCCAGAGAGACCCGATCGACTGGACGAGCCGCCGCGACCGCGCTCGCCTGCACGCACTGAGAGACGGAGCCGACGCGATCCTGATCGGAGCCGCGACGCTCCGCGCCGAAGACCCGCCCCTTCTCCCGACGCCCGAGAGGGCCCGGGCGAGAGAGAAGGCCGGCCGCCGCCCTCTCCCCGTGAGAGCGGTCGTGAGCCGGACGCTCGATCTCCCGCTCGCGAGGGCCCTCGAGCCGCGCGAAGGCGCTCCCGTGCACGTCTTCACGGTCATGGACTGTCCCCGGGCCGCGAGGGAACGTCTCACGACGCGCGGGATCCGGGTCCACGTGCACGAGGACGAGGTGGACCTCGCCCGCGCGCTCGCCTTCCTGAAAGAACACGAGGGCGTGAGGTCCGTTCTCTGCGAAGGAGGAGGAGTCCTGAACGCGGCGCTCCTCCAGGCGGGTCTCGTGGACGAGCTCGAGCTGACGGTAGTGCCCGTGGTGATCGGCGGAGACCTCTCCCCGACTCTCGTGGACGGGATCGGCTTCTCGCGGGAGCGGCTTCTGCGAGCGAAGCTCGTCTCCCACGAGGCCACGCCGGAGGGCGAGGTCTTCTTGCGCTACCGTTTCCGGTCGAGGTGAGCGCTAGCCCGAGGCCGGCGGAGACCCGGAGTCCGTGGGAGGCGCGTCGGATGAACCCTTCGAGCTCTTTCCGCCAGCGCCGCCGTCGCTGCTCGAACCGCCGCCTTTGCGGAAGTGCCCGAGGTAGTCGCGGAGGAACTTCCAGTTCCCGAGAAGCTCGGGGTGGTCCTCCGAGTGCGCGCCCACGCGCCGTGCGATCTGGAACAACATGCCGATCGCGACGTCGTCGACGAGAAGCCGTTGCTCGTGGATGGCGCGGAAGACGGTCCCCGCGACCTGCTCGAGCGAGGCCAGATGCTTGTGCTCGGTGTGAGCTTTCATGAGAGCGGCGGGCGTCACGGCGACCAGACCCAGCTTCTTGGCGTCCTTCGCGAGCTGCTTCGCCGAGTCGTCGAGCTGCTCCGCATAGCCTGGAAGCGACTTCTTCAGGTGCAGGATCTGATCCCGGTCGAGCGGCTTCGTGAGCTTGACCCCCAGGAGGTCGGCGACGTGCTTCGCCGTGATCTCACCCTTCGAGGTCGTCTTCGCGCTCGGCTTCTTCGCCGCCGGCTTCTTCGCCGCCGGCTTCTTCGCCGGCTTCGCCTTCTTCTTCTTGGCCATGCTTTCCCCCTTGTCTTCCGTGTGAGATTCGAGAATTCGGCGCTCTCTGTCAAGCAGGCCCCGTCGAGCGCGTCCCCGAGACCCTTTCACGGGTCCCGGAGACGGGTCGATGCGTCCCCGAGAGGGGTCGTTTGGGTCTCGGAGACCGATCGTTGGGTCTCGGAGATGGATCGTTGGGTCTGGGAGACCCATTCGAGAGTCTCGGCGACTCATCGGCGAGTCTCGGAGACTCGGATGGGGGCGCGGGAGACGACAGGCGAGAGATCCGAGAGGCTACTCGTCCTCCAGCTCGTCTTCTCGGAAGCCCCGGGAGCGGAGATAGCAATTCCAGGACTTGATCGCAGCCCTTGCCGTCTTCCTCGCAAGGCTCTCCGGGAAAGTCGCATCGAGCCGCGCAAGGAACGCTCGTGCCTCGGGGCGGCGCTGCTCCCAGTTGACGACCGCCAGCCGCTCGAGCACGCGGTCGGCGTAAGCGAAGTCCGGATGCTCGGCGAGGAGCCTCTCGAGGGGCGCGTAGTCGCCGCTGTCGGTCGAGGCTTCCTGCGACCAGAGAACGTAGGGCGCATAGATGCTGCCCGCATGCGCCTCGAGGAAGTCGCCATACAAGGAGAAACGCCCGCCCGGATCGATCCGGTAGCCGAAGATGCCGCTCGAGACGATCTCCTCGAAGACGGTTTCTTCGGAAGACGGCGGGTCGACGACCTCGAACGGCTCCGGCTCGCTCTCCACGATCACCTGTTCCGTGGGACCGCTCCCGTTGTTGCCGCGTCCGAGGCAGTAGAGGACGAAGGCCTTGACCTCGTAACGCCCCTTCTCCCAGAGCGGGTATTCGTTCCGCGCCGCGGCCGAGCCGCAAGCCGAAGAATACTTGCAATGGACGTCCCTCTCGTAGGAAGCACCTCGACCGAAGATGATGACGGCCGACCCTCAAGCGAAGCCGCTCGGCTTGTCTCGCCCGAGCTGGTAGGTCGCACGCTTCTCCCATTCGGACCCCGGGTCGGCGCTTCGGGTCAGGATCGTGACACCCTGTCCGGTCATCGAGAGAGGCAGGGCCCGATTGGCGGGGCTCTCCTGGGAGAGAGCGTAGAGCTCCCTCTCGCGCCCGTCGCGGCTCTCGGTCCGACGGCGCTGGAAGCGCCATTCCGGCGCGGGCACGTCCGCGAGAAGGCCCTCTGCGAGGACCCTAGCGCTGATCGGCACTCCACGGACGAGCTTCTTGGGGAGAGAGACGCTCACCTTCACGTTCGCCACGCGAGAGAGCTCGCGGCCTCGCTCGAGGTGGTGCTCGAGCCTGTCGGTCGGGATCTCCGGCTCCTTGAGCCCGCTGTTGATCTCCCCCGCCCTCGTCCAGAGGTCGTCCTCGACCCTCCTCGCGCTCGATTCGCTCTCGGGCAGGAGGAGATAGGCCGTCGTGCCGAGGAGAGCGCCGCTCGCGACGAGGGCCCCGAGCGCCACGCGAGTCGCCGTCTTCGCCGAAGGAGCGAGCATGCTCACCGCTCGCATCCACGTGCCAGGCGCGGCTTAGGTTCCCTTACTTGGGAAGGTCGTCCGGCTCGTCCTTGGGCTTCGACTTCGAAGGCTTGTTCGCCTTGGGCGCCTTCTCCGCCTTCTTCGCCTTCGCCGGCGGAGGCTCGTGCAGGTCGAACCCGAGGATCGGCCCGAGAGTCGTCCCGATGAGGAGCCGCTTCCCGTCGGGAGAGAACGCGAGCGCCTGGATCCCGCGGCTCACGTCCTCGAGGTCGAGGCGGTCGACCTCCTTCCCGTCCTCGATCGACACGATGGAGACCGAGCTCTCCCAGTCGCCGATCGCCGCGAGCTTCCCGTCGGGCGAGACGGCCACGCGAGCGCAGGAGTGCACGTCGTCCGTGAACCAGAGCCGCTTCTTCCCCTCCACGTCATAAGCCGAGAGCGACTTCGTGCTCGCGACGACGAGCCGCTTCCCGTCGAGAGTCGGAGCGATCCTCCGGACGTAGGGAGCGGCCCCCGAGCTCCGGCCGAAGACGATCACGACGCCGCCCTTCACGATCCTCCGGTCCTCGGGCACGGGCGTGTGAGTCTCGGCGTCCTCGGCGATCGTCTCCCACGAAATGTTCGCGAGGTCCTGTGGATCGAGGCTCGCGTAGCGCACCTTCCCGTCGCTGCTCGTGAAGAAGGCCCGCTTCCCGTCCCGCGTGAGGGCCGAGGCGTCGTAGGTGTAAGAGCCGTCGGTCACGAGAGGCTTCCAGAAGCCCGAGACGACGTCCCCCGTGAAAGGCTGCCCCTCGACGCAGCGCATGACCGTCGTGAGGGTGCCGATGAAAGCCGCCCCGTCCCCGAACGAAGGCGCCATGAGAGCGCGCGACGAGAGGTCCCACGTCTTCGACCCCGCCACGAGGTAATGCCCGTCGCTCGAGACGGAGAGGACGCTCGCGTCGGAGTCGGTCGCCACGGTCGCGATCTCGGAGCCCGTCTGGGCGTCCCAGACGAGGATCTCCCCCTGGCCGAGCGAGAGGACGCGCTTTCCGTCCTCCGTATAGACGATGTCGCGCACGGGCCCCGGGTGCCCGGAGGGAGCGAGCGAGGTCTGGGTCCCCTTCTCCACGTCCCAGACGCTCACGTGGAGGGAAGACCAGCCCGCGGCCTTCCGGTCCATGGTGAGGAGCGCGATCCGCTTCCCGGTCCCGTCCGGGGAGACCGCGAGAGGCCGGCCCTCGCGCAAGACGAGCCCGCTCTCGCAGGACTCCTCGTATTTCCAGATCCTGTATCCCGAGCCCCAGCTCATGAACGCGCGCTTCCCGTCGGGCAAGAAGCGGACGGCCCAGGCGCCCCCCAGCTCGAGGTCGCGCTCCTCCCCCGTCTCGACGTTCCAGAGCTTCGTCCGGCTCTGGCTGCCGGAGAGAGCGTGGTGCCCGTCCTTCGACCAGGCGAGCGTGTAGACCGCCTGGTCGTCGTGCCCCTTGAGCGTCCTCACGCAGTTGAGCGTCTCGAGGTCCCAGACGCGCACGGTCCCCTCGGAGCCCGAGGAGAGGGCCCGGGAGCCGTCGGGCGAGAAGGCCACGGCGAGCGTCGCCTGGTGGCTCGTGCTCGTGAAGATCTCCTCTCCCCGATCGAGCCCCCAGAGCGTCATGCCGTCCCACCCCCCCGTGAGCGCCCGTGTCCCGTCGGGCGAGACGGCCAGGGCATTGATCGAGCTCCGACGGTGAGCGTGGATCGACCAGATCGCGTCCCCCGTCGAGAGCTCCCAGAGAGTCAGCTTCCCTTCGGCGGACCCCGTGAGGAGCCGCTTGCCGTCCGGCATGACCGCGAGCGAGCAGACGTTCCCGTCGTGCTCCCGGAACGCGAGGCTGCCCCAGACCGACGAGAGCTTGGTGCAAGAAGACGAAGCGAAGCCGTCGCAGACCCGCGGGAGAGCGGCCGCCTTCGGCGGCGCTTCGAGGACCACGTCGGGCGCCGGCCCTTCTTGCTCCCCCGGACCCTTCTTCTCGCCCGGCCGATCCTTGGCGCCGTCACCCTGAGGCGAGGTCGCGACTCCTCCGCATGCGGAGAAGGCTACGAGAAGAAGGAGGAGCGCCCCCCTCGGGCGAGGCCGCCGGCACGAAGACATGGCAGGAAGAGTATCCTGCCTTGGTCTTCCATTGAAGGGCTAGTTCGCTTGCCAGGTCACCGTCCGGGCTTGTCGCCGTAGGCAAGTCCCATTCGCGGACCCACCTGGAGGGTAGACGAAGACGACCGCAGAGACGCCGAGCACGCTGAGGACGCGCGGAGAAGAGCTCGACGATCTCCGCGCGGTCTCTGCGACCTCCGCGGCTCTAGAACGGATACCCCAGGTCCACGAACGGAGCGATCCCTTCCTTGGAGATCCCCACGTCCACCGACCCCACGAGCCCGCTCGCCGGAAGGAGGAGCCGAGCGGCGCCTCCCGCGTCGAAGTGGAGCCCGGTGAAGTTGAACGTCTGGGATCCCGAGAAGACGCGGCCTAGCTCGAGGAATCCGGCGACTTGGAGCGTCAGGTCCGTCCCGGCGAGCCGGAAGTCGACGATGTTCCAGCGCTCCTCCACGCCCAGGACGTATCCGTTCTTGTCGATGAACCGTCCCGCGCCGAAGCCGCGCAGCGTGTTCCGGCCGCCGACCGAGGCCTCCTCGTAGAAGGGCACGTGCCGTCCTCCCACGAGCCGGACGCTGAAGCGGCCGACCGTCGTGAGCCGGAGCCGGAAATCGTGCCCCCAGAGAGTGAACAGCGGCTCGTCGAGGTAAGAGTAGAGACCGGTGACCGAGACGCCCCCTCGCTGGAAGGCGAAGTCGCTCGCGAGGGTCGTGTCGCCGACCTCGTAGTAGCCCTCGAGGAAGATCCCTTCCGTCGGGACCGAGGGCGAGTCGCGCGTGTCGAGCGTGAGCGTGAAGCGGTGCGAGAGGATATCCGTTCTCCCCTGCATGCCGAGCACGAAGGGGAACTTCTCCTTCGAGCTGTCGAGGGCGCCTATGTGTCCCGGCCCGATCCGCGTCGAGGAGAGGACCTCCGAGAACATCGCCCTGAGAGACAGCGGGAGCTTGATCCCGATCGAAGCCGTCGCCTCCGCGCGGCGGAGCGTGTAGTTCGTCTCGTCGTCGGACGAGCTCGAGTTCCCGAGCCCGTAGAAGCGCGCCGAGAGGTCCGTCAGGTACTTCACCTCTCCCTGGAAGAACAAGAGGTGAGCCGGGCCGATCGAGAACTGGCTGTACTGGAAGTCGTAGGTGTGCGCCCCGTTCATGGTCGAGCCGGCGTCGATCGAGAGAGTCGACTCCGTCGTGTAGTAGCGCCTCATCCGGAAGAGCGCTCCCGCGCCGTCGATCGCGTTGTAGGTGACCTGGGGCGGGAAGATGTTCGTGATCCGGTCCTTCTCGGAGAAGATCGAGATCGGCAGGATCCCGATCGTGATCCCCGAGTTCGGATCGACCGCGATCACCGGCAACGCCAGCTCGAGCCCCGTGTAAGTCTCCGGCAGCGGCTCCTCGTGCGTCGCGTGAGAGTACTCGTAGGCGACGAACGTCGCCGCGCCTCCGTCCATGGCGGCGGCCGCCAGGCGCCACGTGCCGTCGCCGTGTCCTCCCGCGAGCGCGCCCGCTCCGTCTCCCGCCATGGCCGCGGCCTCGCTGGGCTGGATCTCGTGTCTCTCGCGCGAGAGGGTGTCGCGATCGTGCCGGTAATCGGGGAGCTCGAAGTCCTTCGCGAAGAAGTCCGCGACGCTCCCGCGCGAGATCGGGTGATTGCAGCCCGCGAGCGCGAGAGCCAGGAGCCCGAACGCGGCCTCTCTCGGGCCCACGCGCGGAATCGATCTCGAGCTCGTGGTCGACGGCGAGCGGTCTCTCCCCATTTCCTCGTGCAGCACTCTACGGGGTCGGACCGGGCCGAGCGAGCCCCCCATGGCCGGAGGGGGAAACGGCGCCAAGAGCTTGCGCGGCGCGGGCGCGGGCGGCGATGATCCCGGCTGCATGCTGAAGCTGGTGGTCACGGTCGGTCCCGAGAAGCGGGTGCTCCCGCTCGGGGAGGCCCCGCTCACGGTCGGGCGCGATCCCGAGAACGTGATCACGATCGAGGGCTCCGACGTCTCGAGGAGACACTGCCGGATCGAGCCGGACGGGACCGGCTCCTGGCGAGTCATCGACCTCGGCTCCAAGAACGGCACCTTCCTGAACGGCCGCCCCATCACCGGAGCTGCACCGATCGAGAAGGACGACAAGATCACGATCGGCGACGCCACGCTCGTCGTGCTCTCGGAGGAGCCGGAGCCCCAGGCTCCGACCTCGAAGTTCGGGCTCACGCCTTTCCCGCAGCAACGCGTGGACGGCCGGGCGGACACGCCGTCCGAGGCGCCGCTGTTCGACCCTCCCTTCGCCGACACCGACGAGGACGACCTCAAGTCCGACAGCAACGAGGGCGTCACTCCGGGCATCCCGGGAGAGGACCGCCGGACGACGCGAGGGTTCCTGAAAGATCGGCTCCTCCGGCTCAACCTCCTCACCCAGACGATCTCGAGCGAGCTGGACCTCGACCGCCTCCTCGACGCGATCCTCGACGCCGTCCTCGACTTCACCGGCTTCCAGCGAGGGCTCCTCCTCCTCGTGGACGAGGGCCGCGAGCTGAAGCCGGTCCTCGGGCGAAACATCGACCACGAGCGCCTCGCGACGCACGAGCGCGCCTTCTCGCGGCAGGTCATCGACCTCGCGCTCAAGAGGCGCGACGCGACGCTCGTGCGCGATCCTCCCATGGGCACGCAGGCGCCCGAGGGCTGGGACCCGAAGCAGAGCTGGGCCTCGCTCGGGCTCAGGAGCGCGCTCTGCCTCCCTCTCGTCGCCCCTCTCCTCGGCCGGCAGCAAGCCGCCGCGCGCGAGCGGCGCGAGACGAGGCGAGTCATGCGCGTCCTCGGCGCCCTCTACCTCGACAGCACGCACGACGTGAGGCCGTTCGACCCCAAGGACCGGCGCCTCCTCCGCTCCGTCGGAGCGCAGGCCGCGATCGCCCTCCAGAACGCGCGCCTCCACCACCTGGCGACGACCGATCCCTTGACCGGCCTCACGAGCCGCGGGTTCCTCGAGCAGCTCCTGCAGGAGGAGCTCAAGTCGGCGGACGAGGGCTCGCCTCTCTCGGTCCTCATCCTCGACCTCGACCGGTTCAAGCTCGTGAACGACCGCTTCGGGCACGGCGTCGGCGACCAGGTCCTGCGCGAGACGGCGAAGCGCATCCGCGACGCGATCCGGCGCGAGGACATCTGCGGCCGTTACGGAGGAGAAGAATTCCTCGTCGTGCTCCCGGGCACGGGAGCCGAGCCGGCGAAGAGCGTCGCCCACAAGATCCGAACTGCCCTCAAGGCGAGCCCGATCAGCGAGAACAAGATCAAGGTCTCCGTCTCGATCGGCATCGCGGTCTTCCCCGACCACGGCCGCGACGCCGCCACGCTCGTCAAGCGCGCGGACCAGGCGCTCTACCTCGCGAAGCACAGCGGCCGGGACCGCGCGGAGACCTGGCGCCCCGCGCTCGACCGGTCGGGGCACCGCATGGACGTGCTCGCGGGAATCGTCTCCGGCGACCAGGCGCGCGACCAGCGGAACCTGCGCGCGCTCCTCGAGTCGGTCGAGCTCGCCCGAGCTCCCATCGACTCGACCGAGTACCTCTCCCGTGCCCTCGACTCGATCCTCGAGGTCACGCGCGGCGAGCGCGCGATCCTGTTCCTGGGAGACGACCCCGACAAGCTCGAGCTCGGCGCCGTGCGGGGCCGCGCCGGGACCGCTCTCCCGCGAGAGGACCTGCGCTACTCGACCTCGACCGTCCGCAAGGCCGTCGAGGAGAGGCGGGCGCTCTGTCTCCTCGAGGCGACGGAGGGCGCGTGGACGAAGAAGGGGAGCGGCCCTTCTCCCAGCATCCAGGACCTCAGGCTCAAGACGGTCATGTGCGTGCCGCTCGTGAAGGGCGACCGCCTCCACGGAGCGATCTACGTGGACGACCGCGCCTCTCACCGGGAGTTCACGCAGGCCGACCTCGGCGCCCTCGAGGCGCTCGGCCATCAGCTCGCGATCACGCTCGCGCACGACCCGAGGTTCCTCGCGCCCAAGCCGGGGAGCACGACGTCGGTCACGGTCCCCGTCCACGAAACGCAGCCGCTCGAGGAAGTCGATGTCCTCCGCCTCGAGCTCGCCCGCCTCCGCGAGGAGAACGCCCGCTTGAAGGAGAGCCCTCCGGCGAGGAACCCTCTCGAGGACACGCACGCGAGCTGAGCCGCGCCGTCACTCCGGGCGCTGGGCCGGGCAGACGCTCCTGAAAGCGCACGTCCTGCAGAGAGGAGTGACGCGCGGCTCGAACTCTCCCTGGCGCCGCGCGCGCACGAACTCGGCGAGGCGCGCTCGCGCGCCCTCGAGCGCGGCAGGCGAGAGATCGACGCTCGCCGACCGATCGGCGACGAGGAACGAGAGCCACGCCTCGCGCGGCGCTTCCCC
>JACQDU010000522.1 GCA_016200955.1 bacterium | reverse complement strand
GACGAGCTCGGGGGCCACGTAGACCGGCGTGCCCGAGAGCTTGCCCTTCACCGTCATGAAGACGCGCTCGGCGATCTCCGGGTCCTGGTCGATGAGGCGAGCGATCCCGAAGTCGACGAGCTTCGCGACCTCGCGACCGTCCTTCTTCGTGAGCCGGACGTTCTCGGGCTTCAGGTCGCGGTGGATCACCTTCGCCTCGTGGCACGCCGCGAGCCCGCGGAGGACCTGGCCCGTGAGCTCGAGAGCGCGGTCGGGGTCGAGGGGCGCCTCGCGCAGGACGAGGTCCTTGAGCGTCTCTCCCTCGACGAGCTCCATAGCCATGAAGGCGAGGCCGCCGGCCTCGCCGGCGTCGTAGACGGCGCAGACGTTCTCGTTCTCGACGAGGCTCGCCGTGAGGATCTCTCGCTTGAAGCGCTGGACGACCTCGCTCTGCTCGCCGCCTTTCTTCACGGGAACGACCTTGAGCGCCACGTCGAGCTCGCCGTGCTCGCGGGCGCGGGCTCGGTAGACGATCCCCATGCCTCCGCGGCCGAGCTCGTCCAGGACGACGTACTTCCCCGCGACCGTGCGTCCGGGCGAGAGAGGGCCGTCGCCTTTCGGCGTGATCATGACCGTCTGCTGCTCGTGCTCCTCCTTCGCGGGGACGGTGCCCGGCGGGAGGTTGATCGTCGGCGTCCCCTCGTCGCGCACGGTGTCGACCGCAGGGAGCGGAGGAAGAGGCACGACCGGCGACGGGCTCGCGAGAGGGGGCGCGGGCCTCGGGACCTTCCCGCTCGGAGGAGCGGGCGGCGGCGGAGGGACGCTCGAGGGCGGCGTCGAGGGACGCTGGGCCGAGGTCGCGCGAGCTTGAGCTCCCGTGTTGCTCGGAGTCTTGAGGGAAGACGTGGGCCTCGGCGGGTTCCCCGCCGAGACGGCGAGCGGCTGCCACGCGCCGGCCTCGGGCTGCGGCTGAGGCGCGGCGGGAGCAGCGGGAGGCGAGGCGCCGACGGCCTCGGCGATCTCCTCGGGAGTCATGGCGCCGAACGCTCGCGTGCGCGGCCCGACGAGCGGCGCTCCGCCGACCGTCTCGGAGAAGCGAGAGCTCCGGTGGCGAGCGATCGTGGCCGTCTCCTCCGCCTGGAGCTCGAGCGTGACGACCTTGTCCACGAGAGCGCGGCTCGCCTGCGTCAGCTTTCCTTCCTCGATGAGCTTGTCCGCGATCGACCACGCGAAACCCTCGCGCTGCTGGCGGGCGAGGACTTCATCGAGGAGGAGACCCGGGACGGCCTGGCTCGCGCGCGCGCGTGCGGCGAAGGCGGCCTCGCCCTTCGCGAAGGTGTAGCGCCGGACCGAGGAGAGCGCCTGCTCCCTCACCTGCGGCTGGGCGAGCGCTCCGCCTCCTTGCGCTAGCTGGGCCATGAGGTCGCCGCGCGAGGGAGTCGCGTCGAGCGCCTCGAGCGCCTGCCGCACGGCCTCCGGCGCCGCGAGAGCGCGGCGGACGATGAGGTTCGCGAGCAGCAGGTCCTCGAACGCGAGCACTTCTTCTCCCGGGAAAGACGCGCGGCGCCCTCTCCCGACGATGGGCAAGGGAGAGGAGAGATATGTTCTAGAGATCTCCGAGAAAAGCCAGTGGACATAGTTCGTTCGGAGTTGTAACTAGTGACTTCGGCAAGTCCCTCCGTCAGGGGCCGGGAGGCGCGACGAAGATGAAGATGGTAGCGGACGTGCTGAAGCGCTGGTCGATCGCGGACTCCGCAGAGCTCTACAGCATCCGCAACTGGGGTCTCGGGTACTTCGGGATCAACGACCAGGGCCGTCTCGCCGTCATGCCCGCGGGCGAGAGCAAAGGCCAGATCGACCTGAAGGAGCTCGTGGACGAGCTCGTGAAGCGCGGCTACTCGACGCCGCTGCTCCTCCGCTTCAACGACCTCCTCCGCTCGCGCGTCGAGCTCCTGAACGAGTGCTTCCGCCGGGCGATCTCTGACTACGGGTACAAGGCCGTCTACAAGGGCGTCTACCCGATCAAGGTGAACCAGGACAAGCGCGTCGTCGAGGAGCTCCTCGCGGCGGGCCACAAGTACCACTACGGCCTCGAGGCGGGCTCGAAGCCCGAGCTCCTCGCGGTCATGGCCATGCTCGATGACGAGGAAGCCCTCATCATCTGCAACGGCTACAAGGACGAGGAGTACATCGAGACGGCCTTGCTCGCATCGAAGCTCGGCCGGAACGTGATCCTCGTCGTCGAGAAGCCGTCCGAGCTCCAGCTCCTCAAGCGCATGGCCGAGAAGACGGGAGTCCGCCCCCGGATCGGCATGCGAGCCAAGCTCGCCGCCCGCGGCTCCGGCCGATGGGAGAGCTCGGGAGGCGACCGCTCGAAGTTCGGCCTCTCGGCGCGCGAGCTCGTGGACGCCGTCGCGTACATGAAGGAGCACGCGATGCTCGACGGCTTCGAGCTCCTCCACTTCCATCTCGGCTCCCAGATCTCCGCGATCCGGAGCCTCAAGAACGCGCTGCGCGAAGCCGCCCGGTTCTTCGTCGAGCTCTCGAAGCAGGGGTGCCCGCTCAAGTACTTCGACGTGGGCGGCGGGCTCGGGGTCGACTACGACGGCTCGCAGACGAACTTCGAGAGCTCCATGAACTACTCGACGCAGGAGTACGCGAACGACGTCGTCTTCGGCGTCATGGAGATCTGCGACGCGGAGAAGGTCCCTCACCCGACGATCGTCTCCGAGAGCGGACGCGCGATCACGGCGCACCACGCGGTCCTCATCGTGAACATCCTGGGCGTGAACGAGTTCGTGACGGGCAAGGTCCCGGAGCAGCCGCCCGCGAACGTGGACCCGATCGTGCGCAACCTCTACGAGTGCTGGAAGGAGGTCTCGCGGAAGAACTACCTCGAGGCCTACCACGACGCGCTCGAGTACAAGGACGAGTGCCTCTCGCTCTTCAATCTCGGGCACCTCTCGCTCGAGCAGCGCGTGCTGGCCGAAAACATTTTCTGGGCGCTCTGCCAGAAAGTCCTCCGGATCGTCCGCGAGGCCGAGCACGCTCCCGAGGAGCTCGACGGCCTCGAGAAGGCTCTCTCGGACACTTACTTCTGCAACTTCTCCGTCTTCCAGTCGCTGCCCGACTCGTGGGCGGTCGATCAGCTCTTCCCCGTCATGCCGATCCACCGCCTGAACGAGGAGCCGTCGCGGCGCGCGGTCCTCGCGGACATCACGTGCGACTCGGACGGGAAGATGGACCGCTTCATCGACCTCCACGACGTGAAGTCCGTGCTCGAGCTGCACCCTTACCAGGCGGGGCAGGACTACCACATCGGCATCTTCCTGG
>JACQDU010000078.1 GCA_016200955.1 bacterium | reverse complement strand
GACGACGACGACGACGACGAGGACTTCGAGGACGACGCCGACGAAGACTTCGACGAGGGCGACGACGACTTCGAGGACGAGGCCGCGGCCGACGAAGAAGACGACGACGAGTTCGACGACGACGAAGACGACGCGGAGGAAAATTGACGCCGGGCAAGGAGAGCTCGCACGACGTTCGCGTGGAATCGCCGGGGCCGCCCTGGGATGAGTCGCCTCGCGGCCGGAAAGGCGAGGCCGAGCTTGGCTGAGCCCGCCCTGAGCGGACCTGTCTCGCGCGCCCAGGAGCGCGAGGCGCCCTCGCCCGACGCGGCGCGCGCGGCGGCTTCGAGGACGGCGGCGGCCATCGCGATCGGGAACGAGCTCCTCTCGGGCAAGGTCACGGACCTGAACCTCACTTACATCATCCTCGAGCTGCGGTCGCTCGGCGTCCCTCTCGTGCACGCCTCGATCGTCCCCGACGAGAGGAAGGCGATCGTGGACGCGATCCACTACGCGTCCGCTCGAGCGGACGTCGTGATCGTGTGCGGGGGAGTCGGCCCGACTCACGACGACGTGACCGTGCCCGCGGTCGCCGCCGCCTTCGGGAAGCCGCTCGTCCGCGAGCCCTCGATCGAGCGCGCGATCCGCGCCTGGTACGGGAAGCACGCGAACGAGGCCGTCCTCCGCATGGCGGACGTGCCCGAGGGCGTGGAGCTCCTCCAGGACGACGGCCTCTTCCTGCCGATCCTCAAGGTCGAGAAGGTGCACGTCTTCCCCGGCGAGCCCACTCACTTCAAGAGGAAGTTCGACGCCTGGAAGGGAACGCTCCGGCAAGCTCCCTTCGCCATCGCGCGTCTCTTCCTCGATGTCGATGAGGGAGAGATCGCGCGCGACCTCGAGGAGGTCGAGGCGAAGCATCAGGTCGCGATCGGCTCCTATCCGAAGTACGAGAGCGAGGCTCGCAAGGTCGGCTACCGCGTCCTCGTGACGATCGAATCCAAGGAAGCAGGGCGTGTCGATGCGGCGGCGCGCGACCTGTGCGCCCGGCTGAAGCCGGGACGCCTGCTCCGCGTCGAACCCGAGAAGATGAACCCAGGAAAAGGCACGAGAGGCTGAGACTCACGTGGTCGATGACAACCTGAAATCCCGTATCCGCGGCGCGGCTCGCTCGCGGGACTTCGCGAAGGTGGACGAGCTCTGGACGGAGCTCGCGGCCCAGGGAGCGTGGCAGACGGACCTCGCGCTCTTCTTCGACGTCGCGAACGACCTCTCCGATCGAGGAGAGCGCGAGAGGGCGGGCTCGCTCCTCCTCTCCCTCCTCGACGACATGAGGAAGGCCGGGCGGCAGGACGAGGCCTTCGAGCTCGCGCGGCGGGCGGCGAAGTACTCGCCCAAGGCGAAGGGCCTGAGAGACGAGCTCCTCGGCCACTACCGGCGAGTCTACGCGGAGCGCCCCGGCCTCGACGCCGCGCTCAAGCGGAGCGGTCTCGTGGCGGACGGGCCGTGCGACAAGGCCGTCGTCGTCCTCGACGACGCCCTGCGCTTCGCCGTCGGCGACTTCTGCTCCCACGCGAGCGGCTGGGGGATCGGGAAGGTCGTCGAGGCTCACCCGGAGACGGGCGAGTACGTGATCGACTTCTCCCGCCGCCGCGGCCACCGCATGGACGCGCAGATGGCTCGCACCTCGACGCAGAAGCGCGACCCGGACGACCTCGACGTGCTCCTCTGGACGGACAAGGAGAAGGTGAAGCTCCTCGCCGAGGACGACCCGCTCTCGCTCCTCAAGAGCGCGCTCAAGAGCGCCCCGGGCGGGAAGCTCCAGGCCCGCGACCTGCGCGAGAAGCTCGGCGGCGAGATCCTCGACAAGAACCTCTGGACGAGGTTCTGGGCGCGCGCGCGGAAGCTCGCGAAGGACGACCCGTGGATCGAGGTCGGAGCGGCGCCCAAGAGCTTGATCACCGTGCGCACGCAGCCGCTCTCGCGCGACGCGGAGGTCACGAAGAACGTCGACAAGGCCGGTCCGTTCGTGAAGAAGCTCGAGGCCGCGCGGCGCGAGCTCCTCGCGGTGGCGAAGGACGCGGTCGCGAAGGGCCTGATCCCGGGCTGGCTCAAGACGGGCGTCGCGGCGATGCAGAAGGACATCGACACGCCTCCCAAGGGCCGGCCCCTCCCGAACGCGGCGGCGATCCTGCGCGCCATGAAGCTCGAGCTGTCGCTCTTCCGGCTCGAGGCGGCGAACCTCATGCCTCACGCGGCCTCCGAGCTCGGAGTTCAGGCGCCGGACGCCGCCGCCGCGTCGGGAGAGGCGGTCGACCCCGAGACGGGGGAGCCGCTCGGCCCGAAGGCGAGGCCGACGACCGTGCCCGCCGACGTCGCGAAGGCGCTCGAGGGCTTGCAGGCCGCGGAGCTCCCCCAGGTCCTGCGCGAGATGAACGTCCAGGAGTACCGCAGGCGCATCGTGGGCCTCGTGAGGCCCGGCTTCCCCTCCGACTGGCAGGAGAGGGTCAAGGCCGTCCTCCTCGACCCCGCGCCGGGCACCTTCGAGTCGTGCGTGCGCGAGCTCAAGGAAGAAGCGGCGCAGCTCCTCGAGGACGCCTGCTCCAAGATCATCATCAGCCCGACGAAGTTCCCCGATGCCTTCTCGGCGCTCTCTCGCGCCCGCTTCAACGGGCGGCTCGAAGGGATCGCCAGCAAGAGGAACGACGCGGAGATCGTGGCGAAGGCGATCCAGCTCCTGGACGACGTGACTCACAGGCTCAAATCGGCGGCGGAGAAGGGCGAGAAGGGCTCGCTCAAGACGGCCGTCGACTCGCTGCGCGCGCTGTTCGCGGAGAAGAGCCAGCGCGTCATCGGGACCGTCATCAAGAACGGCACGGAAGCCGAGGTCCGCCGGATCCTCCAGCTCGTGATCCGCCTCGAGATCGGCCGCGCCCTCGAGTTCGGCGACATCTCCGAGAACTCCGAGCTCGACGCGGCGCGCGAGCGCCAGAAGCAGCTCGCCGTGCGCGTCGAACGCATGAGGACCGAGCTCGAGCAGGTCACGATCATCAAGCCCGAGGAGGTCGAGACCGACGAGGTCCGCGTCGGCACGCGCGTCGTCCTGAAGGACATGGCGACGAGCCGCGACGAGACCTACACCGTGCTCGGTCCGTGGGACGCCGACGAGGCGCACAACGTGATCTCGTTCCTCTCGCCGATCGCGCGCGCTCTCATGGGCCGGCGCGCGGGCGAGGAGGTCGAGGCCGTGCTCCCCGACGGCACGAAGCGCAAGGTCGAGATCCTCTCGATCGACCGCGCCGTGGCGACGACGCAGCAGCTCCAGGGAAGCTAGCCGGGTGGCCGCTCGCCGCTACGAGGGGACGACCGACTACGTCGCCTCGCCCGCTCTCAGGAGCGCGGTCGAGGCGGCGCTCACGCTCGAGCGGCCCCTCCTCGTGCGGGGGGAGCCGGGGACCGGAAAGACCCTCCTCGCGGACTCCGTCGCGCGAGCGCTCGGCATGGAGCTCGTCGTCTGGTCGATCAAGTCGACGACCAAGGCGAAGGACGGCCTCTACGTCTACGACGTCGTCCGCCGCCTGAACGACTCGCGCTTCGGGACGCCCGAGCAGGTCGCGAACGTCGAGCGCTACATCGACATGGGCCCTCTCGGCCGCGCCTTCTCGGCGCCGAAGCGGTTCTGCGTGCTCATAGACGAGGTCGACAAGGCCGACGTCGAGTTCCCGAACGACCTCCTCCACGAGATCGACCGCATGGAGTTCGAGGTCACGGAGACCGGCCGGCGAGTCAAGGCGCAGGAGCGCCCGGTCGTGATCATCACCTCGAACGCCGAGAAGGAGCTCCCGGACGCCTTCCTGCGGCGCTGCGTCTTCCATTACATCGAGTTCCCCGACCCCAAGCTCATGACCGAGATCGTCCGGGTCCACTTCCCCGACCTCGACCAGAAGATGCTCAAGGCCGCTCTCGAGCAGTTCTACAAGCTGCGGGAGAGAGACGGCGTCCGCAAGAAGCCGAGCACGAGCGAATTGATCGACTGGCTGCTCGTACTCTTGCGCGGCGGCGTGTCGGCCGAGGACCTCGGGCGAGAGGTGCCCTTCCTGGGAGTCCTGCTCAAGAAGGAGCAGGACGTCGAGCTCGTCAGGCAAGGCGGCCGGTTCCGCCACAACTGAGAGACATCGAGCGTTGACAGGTCTTCCTTGCACCGTTCGCGCGAGGCGGAGACGAGCCGACGCCCGAGTCGAACGCGCAGCGAGCCGAGGCGCTCTGCGCGCGGCTCCGAGCGGGAGAGCCCGCGGCGCGCGACGCGGCGGCGCGCGAGCTCGCCGAGCTCGCGGCAGCGGAGGACCAGGGCCCCGCGCCCGCGGAAGGCGCCGACTCCCGGTCGAGGCCGCACCCGGTGCACGACGTGCTCCGCAAGGCGCTGCGAGACGACGACGCCGAGGTGCGCTTCCGCGTCCGGCGGATCCTCGGAGGTCCCGAGCTCCGCGTCGCTCGCGTGATCGAGACCCTCCTCGAGCCGCAGAAGACCGACGACGTCCGCGCCACCATGAAGGCGCTCGTCGATCGCGCCGACCGGGGATCCGTCGTCTTCGGGCTCCTCCGCGTGGCGCGGAAGGCCATAGCGTCCGGAGTCGACTCCGACACGCGCTTCACGCAGG
>JACQDU010000521.1 GCA_016200955.1 bacterium | reverse complement strand
GAGCAGTTCGCGAGCGACGACGAGCGCGTCAAGGCCGCGATCGCGCGGGCGCTTGTGTCGGTGAACACGGCCAGCCTGGCGTCACCGTCGAGCACCAGCGCGGAGGCCGATGCTTTACGCGCGTGCGGAGGCCCGGTATCCTCCTCACATGATCGTGCAGGCGACCTGGCGGTCGCGCCCTCGCGCCGCGAGGTGTCCTTTCTGCCACGAGGACGTTCCGCGCCACGCGACGTCGGCCGAGTGCTCGCGCTGCCGCGCGCTTCATCACGTCGATTGCTTCCTGGAAGGTCGGGGCTGCGCTGCTTGCCGCGAGGGCGAGCGCGCCGGCGAGGAGCCGGTCGCGAGGGTGGGCAGGCTCCCTTTCTGGCGCGCGGCATGGCGCGCGGCTCGCCGAAGGTTTCCTCGCGCCCCCTTCATGCGAACGCGACTTGCGCGGCTCGTCGTTCTCCTCGTGGGTGTCACGCTCGTGAGCTTACTCGTCTCTCTGAGAGCTACGGCAGAGCGGCGAGCCGCGGTGGAGCTGACGAGGCGTGCTGACACACTCTTTGACGCGTTGATGTTCTCCCGGCGGCTAGGAGAAGTGGACTACTCATCCGACCGATACATCGAGGATCTGTCGAAGGCGATAGAGATCGATCCGACCTACGCGAACGCGTATCGATCGCGCAGTTGTGAGCGTTCCAACACGAATGATCTTGCGGGTGCGCTCGCGGATGCTCAGCGGTCCGTCGAGCTCGACCCGTTCGACGCGTCGAGCTGGTGGGTGCGTTCGAATGCACGCGCGAGGCTGGGAGATCTCGACGGCGCCATCGGCGACCTCGGCCAAGTCATCGCTCGGGTGAACGATCCGCCGGAGCTCCATCGCCACATGCTTAGGCGCGCGCGGCTCTACGTAACAAAAGGCGACTTCGATCGAGCCATCGGGGACTTCGACCGGATCATCGCCGACGAGAAGCGCTTCCCGGTCTTCTTCCACGAGCGCGGGCGCGCGTGGCACCGGAAGGGCGATCTCCAGCGTGCGAGCGATGACTACACGCGCGCGCTCGAGCTCGACGAGTGGCACCTCTCTAGCACCTTCCAGCGAGCGTGTGTCCGAGAGGCCAGGGATGCGGATGCTGTCCTGGCCATCGCCGACTATCGCAAGGCGATTCAGTGGGACGCTTGCGGGCTCCGTGCGTGGCTCGAATCCGACTCGGATGTTCCGCCCTGGGCCGCTAGGGGATCGGTGGGAGACGATCTGCGGAGCCTCGCCGATTCGCTTGGAACCGGGCTCCAAGCAGGCGGGAATACCGAACAAGCGCTATCGACGGTGAACGCGGCCATCGAGCGAGACCCGAGCTCGGCCTACGCGTTCTACCTCCGGGGTCGCCTTCGCGCGAAGTCGCATGACCGCGACGGAGCGATCAAGGACTTCGAGCGCTCACTCGGGCTGGCGAAGCCGGACGTCCGGTGGCTCCCACGCATGGAGCTCAAGATCCTCAAAGACTGAAGTCGAGCCCAGCTTTCTCGACGCCTCCTGCTTCGGCGGGCGTGGAAGCCATCGAAGAGCGGGGCGCGCTTCGTCCGCTCGGGAGCGCGGGCTCTCTCGTGCGCCTTTCCCGGCCGATCTCGGGAGCTCCCCGTTGGCGTGGATCGCGACAGGCGCCGACCGCGGCCTCACGTAAGCCTTCTCGCGTTGCGATCTTCCCGGCAGCCAGGAAATCGTCGATCGTTGTCGATCGGCCCGACCTCCGTTCGTCGTCAGGGTGAGCGAGCGAGGCGTTCGCTCGCCCCGACCCGAACCAGGAGAAAGCCATGACGAAGAACGTGAAGCCCGAGGGATACAGCACCGCGACGCCTTTCCTCGTCCTCGACGACACGGCGAAGGCGATCGACTTCTACAAGCGCGCGCTCGGCGCCGAGGAGCTCTTCCGCATGCCCGGCCCCGCCGGCAAGGGGATCGTGCACGCGCAGGTCAAGATCGGCGACTCGACCCTCATGCTCGGCGACGAGTGTCCGGTCGCCGGCACGAAGTCCCCGCGCTCGCTCGGCGGGACGGCGTCCTCGATCTACCTCTACGTGAGCGACGTCGACTCCGCCTTCAAGAGCGCGCTCAAGGCGGGAGCGAAGGAGAAGCTCGGAGTCCAGGACATGTACTGGGGCGACCGGATCGGGCGGCTCGCCGACCCGTTCGGGCACGAGTGGACGCTCGCGACGCACAAGCTCGACCTCTCCCCCGAGGAGATCGCGAAGCGCGCGCAGGCCTTCTTCGCGTCGATGGCAGCCACCTCCGTGTGAGACCGGGGCGCGGGCGGGTCAACGCTCGCCCGCGCCGTCTTCGAGTAAGCTGTCGTCCCTTTCGAGGAGCGGGAGAGCATGCGTTACCTCTTGCTGATCTACGGCGACGAGAAGGTCCACGCCTCCGTCCCTCCGGCGGAGATGGAGACCGTCTTCGCCGAGTACGGGCGCTTCACCGCGGAGCTCGGCGCCTCGGGCCGCATGCTCGGCGGAGAGCCGCTCACGCCCACGTCCACGGCGACGAGCGTCCGTGTGAGGTCGGGAAAGACCCTCGTCACCGACGGGCCCTTCGCCGAGACGAAGGAGCAGCTCGGCGGGTTCTACATGATCGAGGCGAGCGACCTCGACGAGGCGGTCAAGTGGGCCGCGAAGATCCCGGGCGCGCGCTTCGGCACGATCGAGGTGCGCCCGATCTGGGAGATTCACAAGAAGGGCGTCACCGAGGCCGGGCGGAGCTGAGCCAGCCGGACTCCCGCGCGCTCGGACTTCGGGGCCCGTGCCGGACGCGAGCGCGTGATACTTTGCTCGCGTGCCCGAGGTCCGAGAAGCGATCGAGGCGGTCTTCCGTCGCGAGCACGGGATCATCGCCGCGGCGCTCGTGCGAGCGGCCGGCGGCGACTTCGATGCTGCCGAGGACGCGCTCTCGGAGGCCTTCGAGCTCGCGCTCGTGAAGTGGCCGGAGGACGGAATCCCCGAGAACCCGGCCGCCTGGCTGACGACGGCCGCTCGCAGGCGCGCGATCGACCGCGCCCGGAGGAGCAAGGTGCTCGATCGCAAGCTCGACTCCCTGAGAGAGGGGCTCGACCCGGCGGGCACGGATCCGGAATTCCCCGAGCAAGACGGGCGTTTGGAGGACGACCGGCTCCGGCTGATCTTCACGTGCTGCCATCCGGCGATCGACATGGAAGCTCGCGTGGCGCTGACTCTCAGGACGCTCGGCGGCCTCGCGACGAGCGAGGTCGCGCGCGCTTTCCTCGTCCCCGAGCCGACCCTCGCCCAGCGCCTCGTGCGCGTGAAGCAGAAGATCCGGGACGCCGGTATCCCTTACCGCATCCCGCCGCGCGAGCTCCTGCCCGAGCGCCTCGAAGGCGTCCTCGCGGTGATCTACCTCATCTTCAACGAGGGATACTCCGCGAGCGCGGGCGACTCTCACGTCCGCGCCGAGCTCTCCTCCGAGTCGATCCGGCTCGGCGAGGTCCTCGCGACGCTCATGCCCGAGGAGCCCGAGGTCCTGGGGCTCCTCGCGCTCATGCTCCTCCACGACGCTCGGCGCGAAGCGCGCGTCGGCCCCTCGGGTGAGCTCGTTCTCCTCGAGGAGCAGGACCGCTCCCGCTGGGATCGGGCGAAGATCGCGCGCGGCACGACGCTCCTCGACCGCGCCCTCGCGCTCGGGGAGGCGCCCCAGGGTCCTTACGTCGTCCAGGCCGCGATCGCCGCGCTCCACGACGCCGCCTCGCGCCCCGAGGAGACCGACTGGGAGGAGATCGCCGCGCTCTACGAGGCGCTCGGGCAACAGGTGCCCTCGCCCGTGGTCGCGCTCAACCACGCGGTCGCGGTCGCCATGGCGCGCGGACCTCGCGCGGGGCTCGAGCGCCTCGCTCTCCTCGAGGCGGACGGGCGGCTCGAGCGATATCATCTCTTCCACGCGGCTCGCGCGGACCTCTTCCGGCGCGAGGGCCGCTCGCGCGAGGCAGCCGCCGCTTACAGGGCCGCGCTCGCTCTCGTCGAGAACGCGGCCGAGCGCCGCTTTCTCGAGCGCCGTCTCGAGGAAATGGAGGCCACGCCATGAGCGGAGTCGACCGGTCGGAAGCAGTTCACGCGGCGACGGCGATCATCGACCCGAGCGTGACGACCTCCGTCCTGAGCTTCACCGTTCCTCCGCCCGAGGCCGTCGCCGAGACGCTCTCTCGCTTCGACCCGAGGAGCGCGAGGCGCTCGAGCCTCATGAGCTCGCTCGAGCGCGATGGCTCGGCGAGCTCTCCCTTGCTCCCCGAGCGCTACGAGCTGGGCCCTCTCCTCGGCCAGGGAGGCATGGGAGTCGTCCACCTCGCGAAGGACCGGGACCTCGCTCGCCCCGTGGCCTTGAAGCAGCTCAAGGGCACGCCGCCGAGCGCCGACGTCGTCGAGCGCTTCCTGCGAGAAGCCCAGGTGACCGCGCAGCTCGAGCACCCCGGGATCGTCCCCGTGCACGACGTCGGAGCCGACGAGGCGGGCCACTTCTACTACATCATGCGTCTCGTGCGAGGAGACCAGACGCTCCGGCGCGTCACCGACCTCCTCCGCGCGGGCGACGAGGAGACGCACCGGAACTTCACGCTCGAGCGGCGCGTGAAGGTGATCCAGCAGATCGCGCTCATCCTCCACTACGCTCACACGAGAGGCGTCGTCCACAGAGACGTGAAGCCCGAGAACATCATGCTCGGCCCTTATGGCGAGGTCTACCTGCTCGACTGGGGCCTCGCGAAGATCGCGGGATCTCCCGCGGAGGAGCCCGTCGAGCTCGGAACGCCTCTCGGCGCAGTGAGCGAGACGCGCGCCGGCAGGCTCGTCGGCACGCCCCTCTACATGGCCCCCGAGCAAGCGCGCGGCGCCGAGGTCTCGCCGCGCACCGACGTCTACAGCCTGACGGCGGTCCTCTACGAGCTGCTCTCGCTCCACCACTACCTGGGAGAGCCCGCGTCGCTCCAGGCCCTCCTGGACGGGATCAACGAGAGGGTGCCCGCGCCCGCCGAGGATTACTACAGCGCCCGGAACGGGCGCGTGCCGCGCGCTCTCTCGAAGGCGTGCGAGCGCGGCCTCGCGAAGGACCCCGCCGCCCGCTTCGCCTCGACGCTCGAGCTCGAGAACGCTCTCCAGCGCTGGTCCGAGGGCGAGACGCCCGTCCTCTGTCCCGCGACCTTGCAGCTCTGGATCCTCGACCGCTGGCGGCGCGCGATCGTCCGGCACCCGGTCGTCGTCGCCATGACGACGTTCGTCCTGCCGACGCTCGGCGTGCTCGCTCTCCTGGGTTACCTCGGCTGGACCGCGTTCTCTCGCTGAGAGACGAGGTCACTCGCCGAGCTGCGAGCGGAGATTCGCTCTCAGGAGCGGTCTCTTCAGGTAAGGAGCGATGCTCTCGGGCGTGCGCTCGTCCGTCCACGTGACGGCGAGCGGACCGTGCAGGATCTCGACGATCGCTCTCGCGCGGATCGTGTCGGGGAAGATCGAGGGAAGCGGAACGTCGTAGATCGGGCCCCGCGCGCTCAGTGCGGCTTCCTCGAGCTCGTGCACGAAGACCACCTGATCTCGTCTCTTCTCGGGAGAGGTCGCGCGACCCATGGTGTCGGCCACACGCGCATGCACCAGTGAGCCCGCAAGCGCGAGGATCGCGGCACCGCCCAGGGCCGCGCGCGGCTGGCGCCTCGCGAGCCAGGCGAGGAAGAACGCGAGCGTCGCGACCCACGCGAGGGACGCCGCGTACTGGTAGCGCGACTCCGTCGCGGCGCCGAACGACGGCACGAAGAAGAACCGCCCGACCGCGACGAACGCGAAGTACGTGAAGACGTGGACCTGGAGGAGCGCGACTCTCGTCCGCTCGCGGGGACGCAGGAGGGCCATCACCGCCGCGGTCGCGAGGACGTAGAGCGACGTGTAGGCGATCGCGAACGCGAGCGACTCTCCTCCCGGGACGAGCCACGACCGCTCGACGATCCCGCTCCCCACGAGGTGGAAGAACAGGCTCGCGGCCGCGGCGACCTCGCCCGGCGTGCGCGGGAGAGGCGACGTCCCTCCCGCCTTGTTCACCAGGTAGAGGAGCACGTAGACGAGGCACGCCACGAGAGCGGCGCCCGCGGCGCTCCGGCGCGAGGGGCCCTCCGCCCTCAGGGCCATGACGGCGAGGAGCGGCCCGATCGGCAGCGCGATCGGATGGAAGATGAGTCCCACGAAGACGGCTCCTCCCAGGAGCAGGAGCCAGCGCCCGCCTCTCTCGACCGCCCTGTCGAGCGCGAGGAGCGAGAGGAGCACGAACGCGAACGCGAGCGCGAGCCCGCCGAACTCCGCCCAGAAGAGCACCTCGCGCCAGCTCGTCGAGAGTCCGAAGAAGGCCGTCGCGACCGCCGCCGCCCGATCGTCGCCCGTCCACCGCCCGAGGAGCCGTGCGAGCAGGAAGACGTTCCCCGTGTGGATCGCCCACGTCGTCACGAGGAAGAACGTGTGGTTCGCCCCGAAGAGCGCGTACTCGAGGTCGAGGAGCGCGACGTAACCCGGGTTCCACATGCCCTTCGTGGACACGAGCCAGCACGTCGGCCGCGGCACGTGGAGGCAATGATCGATGTGGATCCAGTCGTCCCAGTAGAACGTGAGCCCGCGCGCCCTCAGGACGAGCACGAAGAACGCGTACGCCGCCGACGCGAGCACGACCGCCGCCGTCCAGAGAGGCGCGCGGATCTCCGTCGGCACGAGCGTGACCGTCGGTGCGGTGGCGCTCCCGGGCGCGCCGGGCGGCTCGCTCCCGGGCTCCTCGGGCTCGCTCAAGCGGATCGCGCGCGAGGGCGCGCTTCCTCCGAGCGGGGTCGTCTCACTTGCGGAGCAGCTTGTAGGCGTGGTTCCACGTGCCGGTCGCGATCCCGTAATTGACCCACAGGATGCAGAGAGGCTCCAGGAGCCGGGAGGCGTCGATCCCTCCGGCGTCGATCGTCG
>JACQDU010000520.1 GCA_016200955.1 bacterium | reverse complement strand
CGCAGATCTACTTCGACTTCTCCGGTTACTCCGACATGGCGATCGGGGCCGCGCGGCTCTTCGGTCCGCGCTTGCCGCGGAACTTCGACTCACCCTACGAGGCGACGAGCATCCTCGATTTCTGGAGGCGCTGGCACATCACGCTCTCGGAGTGGTTCCGCGACTACGTCTTCATGCCGCTCTCGCGCTTCTTCCTCACGCGGACTCCGCTCGCGCGAGCGCCGTCGCTCGCCGCGGCCCTCGCGTATCTCACGACGTTCACGCTCTGCGGCGCGTGGCACGGCTCCTCGGTCGGCTTCGTCGTCTGGGGCGCCTACCACGGGCTTCTCCTGGGAGGGCACCGCTTCTACAACGACCGGCTCTCGCGGCGACGCGAGCATCCGATCCACCGCTGGCGCCGAACGCGAGCGTTCCGCCTCGCTGCCTGCGCCTTCACGTTCGTTCTCGTCACGCTCGGCTGGGTCTTCTTCCGGGCCGAGACTCTCTCGCGCGCGCTCGTGGTGCTCGAGGGCCTGTTCGGGCTGAACGCCAGGACGCCGAGAGGGCCGCGGGAGCTCGCTCACCTCGTGGTCCAGTGCGCGGCGATCCTCCTGGTCCTCGGCGCGACGTGGCTCCTCCCGAACACGGACGAGCTCATGCGAGCAGAGACGGCGCCGGCCGGGCCGGAGGCCACTCCGGCTCCCGCGCGCACCCCGATCCGCTGGAAGCCCACGCTCGGGTGGGCGGCTCTCGTCGCGGTCCTCGCCGTCGTCTCTCTCCTGAGCACGAAGGAGACGACGAGCTTCATCTACTTCAAGTTCTAGCGAGCTCGAGCGAGGGAGTTGCTCTCCCGGCGCGGACCCGTATGATCCGCGCTCGAGAGGAGGCTCGCCATGACGGGGAAGCCGCCGGCTCCCGACAAGATCATGCAGTTCTCGAGCGGCGCGCTCTGGGGGGCCATGACCCTCGGCGTCGGCTCGCCCCACTCGATCTTCACGCACATCGAGGGGGGCGCGACGAAGGTGGACGCGATCGCGAAGGCCGCGGGGCTCTCGCTGCGCGGGACGCAGGCCTTGCTCGATGGGCTCGTCGGAATCGGCATGCTCGACGTGAAGAACGGGACCTACTCGAACACGAGCGAGGCGAGCTTCTACCTGGTCGAGGGGAAGCCCGCCTACATGGGAGGCTGGATCAAGCTCATCGTGCACGGCCCCGTCACGAAGGGCTGGCTCAAGCTCGACGAGGCCGTGAAGACGGGCGAGCCGCGCTTCGAGCACACGGCGGACGAGGCCGAGAACCCGATGTGGGAGGAGCTCGTCCTGGGGATCGCGCCGCTCGCGGTCCCGGTGGCGCAGATCGTCGCGGAGCGGACCGGGATCGCGAAGATGGCGGCGCCCTCGATCCTCGATGTGGGCGGCGGCTCGGGCGTCTTCTCCGCGATCCTCCTCGCCGCGAACCCGAACGCGAGGGCGACCCAGCTCGACTGGGCCAACGTCAACGCGATCGCCCGTGCGTACGTCGCGAAGCACGGCGTCGGCGACCGGTTCAAGACGAGGGACGGCGACTTCCACACGGAAGACTTCGGCTCGGCCGAGTTCGACCTCGCGATCCTCTCGAATATCGCGCACCAGGAGAGCCCCAGGGAGAACGTCGCGATCCTGAAGAAGCTCAAGAAGGCGCTCAAGGAGAACAGGGCGCTCGTCGTGAGCGACTTCGTGCTCCACGACGACCGGACGGGGCACCCGTTCGCGCTCCTCTTCAACGCGAACATGCTCTTGGCGACGAAGGCTGGAGCGGCGTGGCGCCAGGCCGATTACAGGGCTTGGCTCTCCGAGGCCGGCTTCGCGAAGGTCACCTTCGAGGCGACGCCGACTCCCTCGACGTTGATCGTCGCGTGGGCCTGACGCGACCTCGGCGGATGCCATGAGGGCAGCAGCGGGCGTCCCCGCCGCCGACCGCCTCGACGTGGCGCTCGCGCGATGGGGGATCGCGTCGATCTGGCTCCTCACGGGAGCGCTCGTCGTGCACCCCTTCTACCGGAGAGTCGGGCTCGAGTTCCTCGGGCGGCTCGGCCTTCCGGGATGGCTCATGCTCGTCGCGTGCGCGGGCGAGATCGTGCTCGGGCTCCGCGTCGGCCTCGGCAAGGCGAGCACGGTGCTCTGCGCGCTCCAGGTGGCGGGGATCGCGTTCTTCACGGCGGTGCTCGCGTGCGAGCAGCCGGCCCTCCTCGTGCATCGCTTCGGCGTCCTCACGAAGAACGTGCCGATCGTCGCGCTCGTCCTCGTCTCGTGGCTCATCGAGCGCGAGGGCTGGAGCGCGCGAGCGCGCTGGATCCTCCGCTCGGGCATGGCGGCGATCTGGATCACCGAGGGGCTCTTCCCGAAGATCCTCTTCCAGGGCCAGGACGAGCTCGCGACCGTCGTCGCGAGCGGGCTCGTCCCGGGAGACCCGTCGCGCTTCCTCGTCTTCATGGGAGCGTGCCAGGTCGCGTCGGGGATCGCCGCGCTCGTGCTCGACGGGAGGGCGCTGCGCATGCTCCTCCTCTGCCAGGCGGCGGCCCTCGTCTTCCTCCCGCTCCTCGTCTCGTGGCAGGACCCGCTCCTCTGGGTGCACCCGTTCGGGCCCATGACGAAGAACCTCCCGATCCTCGCGGGAACGATCCTCGCGGCGCGACGCGGGCCGAGCGCTCGCTTCGATGCGCCGGGCCAGGCGACGGCATGAGCGAGGAGAGGAGCCCGTTCCTGAGCGCGAGATGGTCTCACCTGACGCTCTTCACGTTCGAGGTGCCGCGCTCGGTGCTCGAGCCGCGCCTGCCGGAGGGAGTCTCGCTCGACACGAGAGACGGCCGCGCGTTCGCGAGCGTCGTCGGCCTCGACTTCCACGAGACGCGGGTCCTCGGCGTCGGGTGGCCGGGCTTTCGCGACTTCGCCGACATCAACTTCCGCTTCTACGCCAGGAAGGACGACCGGCGAGGCGTCGTCTTCCTGCGCGAGATCGTCCCGCACCGCTTCGTCTCCTGGGTCGCTCGCGTCGTCTACGACGAGCCCTTCCGTCACGCCTCGGTGAGCTCGAGAGCCGAGGAGGACGGCGAGCGCGTCTCGGTCGAGCGGCGCTTCGAGCTCCAGGGAAGGGAGAACGTGCTGCGCGTCACGGGCCGGCGCCCCGCCTTCACGCCCTCTCCCGACTCCTTCGAGCACTTCCTGAAAGAGCGCGCGTGGGGCTTCGGGAGAGATCGCCACGGCGCCACGCAGGCTTTCCTGGT
Organism: bacterium; assembly: GCA_016200955.1. Classification (GTDB taxonomy): domain Bacteria; phylum Planctomycetota; class J058; order J058; family JACQDU01; genus JACQDU01. The sequence continues at coordinate 1,599 of JACQDU010000520.1, read as the reverse complement.
CGCCCATCCGCCCTGGGAGTGTCTCGCGGTCGAGAGCTCCTCGCTCGACCTCGACTGGAGCACCGTCTACGGGCCCGAATGGGAGTTTCTCCGGGGAAGGGAGCCGGCGAACGTCGCGCTCGCGCTCGGATCGCGTGTCGGCGTCTTCCCCCGAGAGCCGCTGTGAAAGCGTCCGAGAATCACCGTCGCGGGATGGCGGCTAAGGCGAGGGCGGCGCCTCGCCCGGCCAAGTCGGCCCCTCGCCCGGCTTGTCGGGAGGAGCCTGTCCTTCTTGCCCGACGATCTTCTCGACGAAGAAGTCCCGAGCGCCGAGGAGGGCCTCGTCCAGGTAGAGCTGGAACGAGTAGATCCCCGGTCGCCTTAGGGGGAGCCCCTGGAGCGTGATCGACGTCGTCGTCATCCCGGGCGGATGATTCGTCTCGATCGTCACCGGAGGAAGCGTCGGGATCACCTCCGCGCCGCCCGAATCGACGGCCCGGAGCGAGAGCACGTGCGGCCCCGGGTCGCACGAGAGCTGGACCGCGATCGAGAGAGTCTGGTGGACGCACGGAAAGCGCGTCGCCTGGATCCGGTCGAAGACGCCGTAATAGGTGAACTTTCCCTGCGAGAAAACGACGGCGTCGCAGAGGATCATATAGTGGAGCCTGGCGCTCATGCCGGGGGGTGCGCCCCTCGCTCTGGATCTTAGCAGGCGGGGACGACGGGTCCCACGAGATCGCGAGAAGGGGGAAGCGAGGGGACGTGAGCTCGTCTCAGGCGTGCATGGAGTGCGAGGTCGTCTCGGGCGCGCGCTCGCCCCCGGGCGGGATCGTCCTCGAGAGCGAGCTCTTCTTGCTGCACGGGCTCCTCGCGCCGTCGCCGCTCGCGGGGTGGGTCGTGCTGGCGCCCAGGCGGCACGCGCGCTGGTGGTGGGAGCTCGACGAGCGGGAGCTCCGGGAGATCGGCCCGCTCGCGGCGCGCGTCCTCCGCGCCCAGAGGAGCGCGCTCGGAGCGGTCCACGGATACGCTCTCGCGCTGGGAGACGTGCTCCACCACATGCACCTCCACCTCGTGCCGCGCTTCGCGAGCACGCCCGAGAGGCTCCACGGGAGAGGAGCGTTCGGGGCCTCGCCCGCGGACATGCTTTCCGAGAGCGAGCTCGCGCGCGCCGCTTCTCTCCTGCGGGCGGCGCTCTCGGAGAGAGCGTGAGCCGGCCGCGCGTCGTGATCGTGGGAGCCGGCTTCGGCGGCCTCTACGCGGCGAAGGCGCTCAAGCGGGCGCCGGTGGACGTGGTCGTCCTCGACCGGAGGAACCACCACACGTTCCAGCCGCTCCTCTACCAGGTCGCGACGGCCGCTCTCAACCCGAGCGACATAGCCGTCCCGATCCGCTCGATCCTCAGCCGGCAGTGGAACGTCCAGGTCAAGCTCGCGGAGGCCCTCTCGATCGACGCGAGCGCCCGGAGAGTCGAGCTCTCGGACGGGGAGGAGCCCTACGACTTCCTGATCGTCGCGACCGGGGCCACGCACTCTTACTTCGGCCGCGACGACTGGGCGAAGAACGCGCCCGGCCTGAAGACGATCGAGGACGCCCTCGAGATCCGCCGCCGCGTCCTCCTCG
>JACQDU010000465.1 GCA_016200955.1 bacterium | reverse complement strand
CTCTCGTCGCCCCCGCCCCCTCAGTCGCAGCAGCCGGCGCCGAGCTTGCCCTTGAGGAGCTCCGCCTTGAGGACGTGACTTCCCTGGGTCGCGATCACCTCGCCCGGGGCGACGCCGACCAGGACCTCGGTGAAGCCACCCGCGCGAGCGCCCAGGCGCACCTTCCTCGTCTGGAAGATGTCGTCGGTCAGGCGCACGAAGACGACGTGGCAGCAGCCCTCGAAGTGGATCGCCTCGTTCGGGACGACGATCGCCCGGGCCGCCTCGCGGACGACGATCCGCGCGCTCCCGAAGACGCCCGAGCGGAGCTGGCGATCGCCGTTTCCGACCTCGGCCCGCACGCGGAGCGTCCTCGTCTTCTCGTCCACCGCCGGGCTCATCCAGACGACTGTTCCGGTGACGACGGGGCCGACGTCGCCCTCGGGCCGGAAGAAGACCCTCTGCCCTGGCGCGAGCGAGCCCCCGTCCTCGAGGCGGACCGAGGCGTCGATCCACATGCGCGCGAGGTCGGCGACCACGAAGAGACACTTCGAGGGATCGACGACCTCTCCCGCGACGACCTCTCGCGCGACGACTTCTCCGTCGAGCGGAGCGACGATCGGGAGGAGGTTCGCGGACGCCGTCTCCCCGTCGAGGGTCTTCGCCACGGACTCGGGAATGCCCGCGAGCCGGAGCCCGGACGCGAGCTTCTCCTCCGGGAGCGACGCGAGCTTCTCGAGGCTCACGGCGAGACCGAGGTTCGAGAGGGCCTGGTGAGCCTGGAAGATCCGGACGCGAGCGTCGCGGAGAGCGGCCTCCGCTTCCTCGAGCTCTCCCTGCGTGCGGAGGCCCATGCCCGCCGACCCGCGGATGCGAGCGAGCGTCTTCGTCTTCAAGTCGACGGCCGCGAACGCCTGGAGGAGGTCCGACTTCGCCTTCCCCACCTCCGCCGACTCGACGAGCGCGAGCACCTCGCCCCGGCTCACGCGAGCGCCCGTGTCTTTCTCCACGCGGAAGACGGTGCCCGCCGCTCGCGCGGAGAGACGGGCGACGCGCGTCTGGTCGTAGCTGGACTCCGCGTTCGCGCTCACGGAAGCGGCGATCGGCCTCTCCTCGACGGAGGCGAGCTTGACTCCGGCTTTCTTCACCGACGCCGCGCCCGCGAATTGGATGCGCACGAGGTGCGACTGGCAAGCGGAGGGATCCGCTCGCTTCGCGGCCGGGTCGAGCACCGACCGGAAGGGCGAGTCGTTCGGGGGAGCCGTTCCCTTGACGACGATCTCGGGGTGGCAGAGCGTGCAGCACGACTCGGGCACGCCGTGCTCGCGGCAGAAGTCGGCGGCCTGGCCCTTCGTCAGGATCTCCGGGTGGCAGACGGTGCACTTGGACTCCGGGACGCCGTGCTCCCGGCACCAGTCCTTCGCGTCGTTCCCGCCGAGCTCCGGGTGGCACGCGAGGCACCTCGAGTCCGGGACGTTGTGCGCCGGGCACCAGTCCTCCTTCGGGGGAGACGACCGCGCGCGGATCTCGGCGAGCTTCGGGACCTTCCAGCCCGACCTGTGGCCTGCGAACGCGAGCGCGCCGAGGCCCAGGAAAACGACGACGGTCGGGACGTTGCTCCGAGCGGCCTGGAGAAGGCGAGATGCCATGAGAGATCTCCTTGGGCACGAGGATCGACCCCGTTGCGGGCGTGGCGACGACCGCTCGCCGCGCGACGAGGCCTTCGAGCGCGGAGGGGTCTCCGCCTCGAGAGCTCGCGGCGTTCAGGAGATCTAGCAGCGAAGGATCAACGGGAGAGAAGAGCTCGGTGGCCCGATGCTCCGGTAACTCGCCCCGACGTTCTCACCGGGAACCGTGGGCGAGAAGTCCCACTCGCACGGCTCGAGAGCGAGCGAGCACGCGACGAGAGACGGTGAGGTCTCGTGTCGCGCGCCTCCCGGTTGCGCCCGGTCGAGGTTTCCGGGGAGAGGGATGTCCACGCACGGGCAGCAGCACCCGCTCGAGACGGTGGGCTCGTCGGAGTCCGGCAGACAGTCGTCCTCGCACTCGCTGCAGCAGAGCGCGCCCACCGGCTCGATCCGGACGCGGCCGCCCGGCTCGATGCAGAGGACGTTCGAGCCCGCGGGCGCTCCGAGCGCGACTTGCGTCAGCGCGAGGAGACCGAGAAGCGCGGCCCGCGGGAGCTTCATGGCGCTCCAGGATAGCAGGCCCGCGGGAACACGCAACGCGAGCGCCCGACGAACGGATCGATCGCCGGCGCCCGGTCCGCTTTTCACGGCTCGCTCGACACGCCCGCATCGTGAACGCAGGCCAGGATCACCCCTGCCCTGTCGCGCTGTCCTCGGGCGCGCTCTCGGGCGACGTCGGCACCAGCCAGAGGAACAGCGCCGTCGCCGCTCCCGCGCCCACGAGCTGCGCCCCGATGAAGCCCGGGACGTCGGCCGGCCGGATGCCGGCGAACGTGTTCGTGAGAGAGCGGGCGAGCGTCACGGCCGGGTTCGCGAACGACGTGGACGCCGTGAACCAGTATGCCCCGACGATCCAGGCCGCGACGGCGAACGGAGTCGCCGGCTCCCGGCGCCGCCCGCAGCTCCAGATCACGGAGAGCAGGCCGAACGTCGCGACGACCTCGCTCAGGAGCTGAGCCGGACCCGCGCGAGCGTGCTCCGACGGAGAGAAGACCGGCTCCGAGAACATGGCGTCCGCGACGGCCACGCCGGCGAGGGCTCCGGCGACCTGGGCGATCAGGTAGCCCGGCACGGCGCGCCACGGCAGTCCGCCTCGGATCGCATCGGCGAGCGTCACCGCCGGATTGAAGTGAGCTCCGGAGACCGGGCCGAACGTGAAGATGAGCGCGACGAGCGCCGCACCCGTCGCGAGCGCGTTCGCGAGAAGCGCCTGCCCGTCGTTTCCGCGCGAGAGCCGATCGCCCATGATTCCCGAGCCGACGACGGCGGCGAGGAGCAGAGCCGTGCCGACTCCCTCGGCCGCCATGCAGCGCGCGATGTCCGGTTGCGGCCGTGCGGCCATGCTCTCGCCCGTGTCTCGATGCCCGTCTCACCCCGGGACCGAAGCGGGAATCTTATCGTCGGAACACGATCACATCAAACGTGCGGTCAGAGCCCGCCGATGAGGACGCGGAGGCGCCGGAGCGTGCGAGGCTCGAGGCAATAGCACGAACGCGGCCCCTCGATCTCTCCCCGGATGAGACCGGCCTCCTTCATGACCTTCAGGTGCTGGGAGACGGTGGACTGGGCGAGAGGCAGCTCGTCCACGATCTCGCCGCAGATGCACGTTCCCCGTCGGGTCAGCAAGCGCAGGATCTGGACGCGAGCCGGGTGCCCGAGGGCCTTCGCGAGCGCCGCCAGCTCCAGGTCGGCCTGCGGGCCCTCGGAAGGCCTCGCGTCCTTCTCCGTCGAGGCGGGAGGGCAACAGTCCACGGCCTTCGCGCGCGGTTTCTTCTTGGCGCTCATGATCGTATCCTTACGATTCGCCCACGGGTCGTCCCGGGCGCGAGAGAGCGGCTACTCGAACGCCTTCTTGTTGATCTCGATGTAGTGCGCCCACTTCGCCGGGACGTTCTCCTGGGAGAAGATCGCGGTCACGGGGCAGACCGGCTCGCACGCCCCGCAGTCGATGCACTCGGTCGGGTGGATGTAGAGCTGGTTGTCGCTCGGGTTGAGCTCGTAGATGCAATCGACCGGGCAGACCTCGACGCAGGCCTTGTCCTTCACGTTCACGCAGGGCTCGGCGATCACGTACGTCATGAGCTAGCTCTTCCTCAGCCCGTCGAAGCGGTCGATCACGTGCTCGAGCGCGACCTGGGGAGCGGCGCGGCTCGCGGCGCCGTCGGCCGCCGGGAGCAGCGAGAGCGCGTCGTTGACCTTCTCGGTGATCGTCTGGAGCGCGGCGTCCAGGTCCTTGACCTTGTCCCTCTTGAAGAACGCGAGGAGGGTCTCGACGCCGCACTTGATGAGGTGGTTCGCGTACTTGTTCCGAGCGCGGCGGACGCGCTCGCGGTTCCTGGGAGTGTCGGTGCCGGCCTCGCGCTCGTCGGGGCGCAGGAAGAGGACGCGCTCCTCGGACTTCGTGAGGCCGGTCGTGGAAGGAAGGACGAGCGACTGGAACTTCCCGCTCCGGTCGGTCTCGACCACCGTGATCCCCCAGTGAGCGAGCGCCTCGAGCGTGTTCGCGAAGATCTCCGTCGGCCCGACGTTGTAGCGCTGCGCGAGCCGCCTCACGAGCGAGTGCGTGACGAACTCCTCCTCGGTCGGCGCGACGGCCCAGCGTTCGGTCGCCTCCTTGAAGATCTTCGGGACCTGGGAGCAGACCTCGCGCGTCACGCCGTCGACCACGTCCAGGTGGTGGCGCAGCACCTGGGCCGCGGAGCCCTTGAAGATCTCTCCGTGGTCTTCTTTCAGCGAGCCGAAGCGGCGCTCGAACTCGGCGATCAGGTGGCGCGAGACCTCCATCCAGAGGCGCCACATGGGCGCGTCGCGGTCGGCGTTCTTCTGGAAGAGCCGGTGTTCCTCGCGGAGCTGCGGGTACTTCTCGAAGCAACGCTCGCGCAGCGCGACCGTCTCGTCCTGCGACGTGAGGAGGCACAGCTCCTCGGTCATCTTCTGCTGGAACGCGAGGGCTTCCTTGATGCTCGGCCGCGCGCGCTGCCCCCGGTGGAAGCCGTCCGTGTCCCGGTGAGGGAAGTGGTAGTGGAACTTCCCCTCGTGCCGGATCACCTCGAGGAGCTCGAGCTTCTCGAGCCGCCCGAGGACGGCCCCGAGCTTGCGCCAGGCGCCCTTCTTCGTGCCGAAGACCGTCTCGAGCTCGCTCGCATCGTGGTAAGTGCGCACGTTGTAGAAGTGAGCGATCTGGAGGTAGACCTTGAGCTCGACCTCGTCGAGCTCGGTGAGCCAGCGGTCGAGCCAGTCTCCCGCGATCTTGACGTCCGTCCGGGAATCGCGCGGCCCGAGCCCGCGGCTCTCCTTCGCGCCCGTCTTCGCGGGCTTGGGTTTCTTCTCCGACTTCCTGGTCGCGGGCATGCCGAATCTCCCGGGCGCGGGCGGATTCTAGCAGCCTGGCGGCATCCCGTGTCAACCGGAGGGAGGGGGCGTCCTTCCATGGACGACGTTCGATCGCGGACGCCGGGCGTTCGCGCCCGCCCCGGCGAAGCCTCGCACCGAAGGCGAGTTCAGCCGAGGCGCCTCGCCGGCCACTTGTTCGCAAGGACTCGGGCGGAGGGTCGTCATGGGCCGCTCGAGAACCCGGAAGAGCCGCGTGGGAGCGAGCGCCGCGGGCATCGCCCTCGTCTCGGCGGCCCTGCTCGCGATCGCCGTCCTGAAAGCGAGGGAGACGCCGGTGGGCGCTCGCGCTCCCACGGGTGAGCGAGCGGTCGAGATCGCCGCGCCCGCTCCCGTCGCGCGCGAGTGCCCCGCGGTCTCGCTCTCGTCGGGAGCGTCCGAAGCTCGCCCGGCTCGCTCTCCCGCGATCGGTCCTCTCGCGCGAGAGCACGACGAGACGGGCCCGAAGGCCGCTTCTCCCTCGACGGTCGACGAGATCGCGGCGCTCCTCGAGCGAGCGGACTCCCCGGGCTTCGCGGCGGCGCTCGAGAAGCTCAAGCTCTCGCTCGCGGACGCGAAGCCCGCGCTCGTCCGAGAGCTCCTCGAGCGGTTCGGGAAGACGGACGACCCGCTCCTCCTCTCGGCGATCGCCGAGGCCCTCGACCCGTCCGGGCTCGCTCGCTCCGAGGTCCGCTCGGCGCTCCTCACGTTCGCCGAGAGCGACCCGTCCGTCGCGCGGCGCGTGGCGGCGATCGCGGCGCTCGGGCACGCCGTCCCCGACGACGGGACGACCGAGCGGCTCGCGCGCCTCGCGAGCTCCGACCGCACCGGCGAGGTGCGAGCGCAGGCCGCCCAGGCGCTCGGCGACGTGCTCGCGCGCGACCTCGACCGCGCCCCCGCGCTCAACGGGAAGCTCCTCGAGATCGCCTCTCGCGACGACGACTCCTCGGTTCGTTACGCCGCGATCTCGTCCCTGCGCCCGCACGAGGCCGACGCAAGCCAGGTCGCGGCGCTCGCCGAGACCTTCACGAAGGAGAGCGATCTCGCGCCGCGCCAGGCCGCCGCCGAGCAGCTCGGCGACGTG
>JACQDU010000464.1 GCA_016200955.1 bacterium | reverse complement strand
GTTCCGGGAGGACCTCTACTTCCGCCTGAACGTGATCCGCATCGAGGTCCCCTCGCTCGGGAAGCGCAAGGAGGACGTCCCCGCGCTCGCCGAGGCTTTCCTGCGAGAGGTCGGGCGGCCTCTCTCGGCGCTCTCGCCGCGCGCCCTCGAGCGGCTCCTCTCCCACGAGTGGCCGGGGAACGTGAGGGAGCTCAAGCACACGATCGAGCGCGCCGTCCTCCTCGCCGGCGCGGGCCCGATCGAGACGCGCCACCTCGGCCTCGACGAGCGCGCTCCGCCCGAGGCGCTCTGGGCGCAGACGGGGAAGACGTCCTTCCATGGAATCGTCCTGAACCGCCGCCAGCTCGCCCTCGTGGACTTCCTGCGAGCGAACGGGATCGCGACGAACCGCGAGTACGTGAAGCTCGTGCACGTCTCGGTCCCGACCGGCTGGCGCGACCTGAACGACCTCGTCTCCAAGGGCGTCGTCACGACCGAGGGGAGCGCCCGCAGCACGATCTACCGCCTCGCCGCCGGCATCGAGAGAAAGCTCGGGAAGTCCCCGACCACGGACGCGCCGTGAACGACGGCAGCGCTCGAGGCTGGCCCGTCGCGCGGAACGCGTCTAGATTGAGGTCGTGAACTTCGCGACCCTGACCGCGATCGCGGCTCAGCTCACCGAGGCGGGGTTCGTCGGGCGCTTCCCGCACCCGATCCTCCTCGTCAGGAAGTCGCTCGCCCAGGCCGAGGCGTTCGACGCGCTCGACTGGAAGGGGCGCACGCACCCGAGCGGGTTCAACACGAGCACGGGCTCTCACTCGGACCGCCACACTCCTCCGGCGCCCGCGTCGGTCGAGCTCCTCGTCAAGAGCCCGAGAAACCCGTTCGGCGCCATGATCACGGTCGGACGCGCACCGAACAACGACGTCTGCTTCACCGCGAGCAGCGTCTCCAAGCTCCACGCGTACTTCCAGCAGGACGGAAACCGCTGGCTCCTGCGCGACGGGACCTCTTCGAACGGGACCTTCCTGAACGGCGAGCGCCTCAAGCCCAACGTCGCGGTCCCCGTCGAGGACGGCGCGCACATCGCCTTCGGCCCGGACATGGAGTGCCTCTTCAAGCTCCCGGGCGGCCTCTATCGTTACTTGAAGCAGGTCGCGGCCGAGGGCCAGGCCGGCGCGAAGCCGAAGGAATGATCCCGGCTCGGCGAGCGCTTCTCCCTCGGCTACGTGGAGGAGACATGAGGAGAGGACCGCTCGTCGTGCTCGTCGCGCTCGCGCTCGGCGTTCTGCTCCAGGCTTGCCACGACGCGCCTCCGGCCGGGAGCGGACCGACAAGCCCGGCGCGACGATCGTCGTTCTCTTCGAGGGAGAAGGCACCGCCGCTCTCGTGTCCTCGACGCTCGCGCGCGAGGTCGCCTTCTCGGAGCTCACGGGAGAGAAGGCGGAGGCCGCGATCTCCGCTTGCCGCGCGGGCTCTCCGGGCTGGTATCGGCCGGCCGAGACGATCGCTCTCTCGCGGGAGGAGGCGTCGGTTCTCTCCCGGCGCCGCGCGGGCGCCGCCGCGAAGGCCGCCGGTCTCGACGCCGCCACCACCGAGCGCCTCACAGCGCTCTGCCGCGAGGCCTGCGTCCGCGTCTTCGAGCGCGAGGACCCCGCGAGCGCCGCGTCGGACGCCGCCTCTCTCGAGCGCGCGATCCGCGTTCGCTGGCCCGAGGAAGTGGACGGCATCCTCCGCGAGCTCGCTCTCCCCGAAGACCAGGCGCTCAAGGTGAGGAAGGTCCTCGCGCGGGAGCCGTGAGCGCTTGGGCCCGAATCCACCAGGCGGGAGTCGTTCTCGACTTTTCCGGTGAAGCCCGGATCCGTCAGTTCGGGCACTTGCTGAAGTCGCACGAACCGACAGATCCCACTGGACGCGACGCTAGTCCCTCACGCAGACCTTGGCGCCCTTGAGCGCCTCCGACACGCGGCGCTGGTCGAACGACGGGTCGTGCTCGTGGTCGTGGCACTTCTGGCAGGTCTCGAGCGTCGGCATCTTCCACGCGCCCCTCGTGTCAGGGTGAGACGCCCGCGGGCCGTGGCACGACTCGCACTGGACGTTCTTGAAGTCGAGCTTGCCGCGCACGGAGCGGCCGACCTCGGCGAAGCCGCCGGGCTCGCGGAAGCCGACGGAGTGGCAGCGCACGCAGTCCGGGTCCTTGTGGTTGCCGGCGCTCTCGAGCGTCGCCCACGCGCGCGAGTGCGACGACGCTCGCCAGACCTCGGCCTGCTTCGTGTGGCACGTCACGCACTCCTCGGCCGTGCGGTAGCCGAGGAGGATCCCCTCGCGCGAGTGCACGGGCGCCTCGAGCGAGGCGACGAGGGCCGGATCGAGCACGAGGGAGCCCATGTCCGCCTTGAACTTCTCGATCGCCGCGAGGAGAGCCGAATCCTGGCCGTCCTTGAGCTTCCTCGCGTCGAGCGTCACGCTCTCGATCGTGGCCTCGTGGCGCGGCTCGCGCGGGATCGCCTGGTCGTCGTAGCTCGCGAGCTCTCTCTCGTGCTCGAGCTTGCGCTCGAGCATCCTGAGAGCGCCCTCGTCGGTCGTGCTCTTGCGCTCCGCCTCGAGCTTCTTCCAATCCTCGATGTGCTCGTCGCGCGAGCGCCGGGCAAGGGCGACGGCGGCGGGGTCGCAGGAGCCGCGCGCTCCCGGGAGCATGCGGATCCTCGCGTAGTCGAGGTCTCCACCCTTCCAGTGAGCGGCGCAGACGAGCGTCGTCCCCTCGAAGCGCTGCCGCGCGAGGCTCGGGATCTCGGCGTGCGCGCAGAAGGCGATGTCGACGTTGTCGTTCTTCTGGGAGAGGTCGAGCCCCGCCACGGACTTCACGAGGAGTCGCGTCTGCTCCTCGCCCTGGTGCGCGAGGAGGACGACGAGGTCGCATCCCGAGCGCCTGAGCTCCGCGATCTCCGCGCGCACGAGCGGGACCGGGTCGAGCCACGCGAGCTGCTCGCGCGCGAGGAGCTCGAGCTTCACATCGTTCCTTCCGGGAGGGTCGTAGACGCCGACGATCCCGATCCTCGCTCCTCCGGCGTCGACGACCGCGTGCGCGGGGAAGACCGGCTTCCTCGTCCCCGCGTCGACGAGGTTCGCGGCGATGACTTGGAAGCGAGCGCGCGAGAGGATCTCCTCGAAGGCTTTCCGCCCGAGCGCGAGGTCTCTCTCTCCCGGGACGTAGGCCTTGACTCCGAGGAGCCCGTAAGCTTCGACGAGGAGCTCGGCCTTGCGCCGCCACTCCGCTCGCTCGTGGTCCGCCGGGTCGCGCGCGGGGAAGAGGAGGTCGCCCGCGTCGAGCTGGACGATCTCGCCGTCTCGCGCGCGCGCCTGCGCGAGCCAGGCCGACCTCTCGGCGAGCCCGCCCGGCTCCGGGACGTTGTCCGACGTGACGCCGAGCGCGTCGGTCTGCGTCCGGGAGCCCTGGCACCCGCACTTCCTCACGCGAGCGCGAGCGCTCGTGGCGACGATGCGGACTTCCTTCGAGCTCCCGTGCGCCCGCAGGAGCGCCGCGCCTCCGAGCGCGCCGCCCGCGACGAGCCCGAGGACGACGATCGCGTTCCGTTTCGACAAGGTCCCTCCGTGGAAGGCGAGATTCTAAGAGGAGCGGCGCACGAGGTCGATGGCGAGGTCGACCTCGCGCTCGATCAGGTCCGTGTGAGCGAGCAAGCCGTGGTCGTCTTCCACGACCTCGAGGTGG
>JACQDU010000471.1 GCA_016200955.1 bacterium | reverse complement strand
GTCGTGGCGAAGCTCGCCCCGCTCGACCATGCCGCGGAGGTCGCGGTGAGTCGCGGCGACGATCCTCACGTCGAAGGCGCGCGAGCGCTCGGCTCCCAGGCGGCGCACCTCGCCCTCCTGGAGCGCGCGCAGCAGAGCCCCCTGCATCGCCGCCGACATCTCGCCGACCTCGTCGAGGAAGAGGATCCCGCCGTGGGCGCGCTCGATGAGGCCCGCGCGCGCGGGGCCGGCTCCCGTGAACGCGTGCGCCTCGTGTCCGAACAGCTCGGAGGAGACGAGGCCCTCCGGGACGGCGCCGCAGTCGATCGCGACGAAGGGCCCCTTCGCGCGCCTCCCGTAGCGGTGAAGGGCGCGCGCGACGAGCTCCTTCCCCGTGCCGCTCTCTCCTCTCACGACGACGTTCGCGTCGCTCACGACGACGCGGTCGAGGAGCTCGAGGAGCGAACGCATGACCGGGTCTCGCGTGACGATCTCCTCGTAAGGATGCTGGAGAGCGACCTCCGGCGTGCTCCGCGGCACGAGCGGCCGCTTCGCGCGCTGCCGCTCCGCTTCCTCCATGAGAGTCCTGAGAGCCGAGGCCGTGCGCGCCGCGCGGACGGCGAGCGCCGCGCCGTCGGCGAGGGCCTCGAAGAACGGCGCGTCCTTCTCGCCGAAGGAAGCGGCGGTGGGCGAGTCCACGTAGAGGACGCCCGCGATCCCGCGGACCTGCGCGAGCGCGGCGGGGTCGGGGCCCGCGCCCGATCGCTTCCGCCCCGCGCGGAGGGGCGCGCAGAGAGCCGAGCGGAGGCCCATCTCCTGCGCGCTCGATGCCGCCGCGAGCGGGAGCCTCGCCTCCCAGAGGTCGGGGATGGCGACGCAGCGTCCCTCCTCGAGCGAGGCGGCGGCGATCGTCGTCGAGTAATGGAAGTCGGAGGCCCCGAGCACGCGGCCGTCGCGCGAGAGCCCGAGCTCGAACCGGAGCGTCTCGTTGCCCGGGTGACCCTCGGGCGAGCCGTCGTCCGCGTAGAGCATGAGGAAGCCTCGCTGGGCTCCCGTCTCCTCGATCACTGCCCGGAGGATCGCGTGGAGCGGCTCCGCCGTCCCGAGGAGGCTCGAGTTGAGCGCGCGGACCATGCGGCCGACGACCTCGAGCCGGGCCGTCTCCCGTCCGGGCTCGTGCCGCTCGCGGCGAAAGTGAGCGAGGAGGGTCGAGGCCGCCGTGTCGCCCGCCGCCTCGAGCACGGCCCCGAGCTCCGCCAGGAGCCGGTCTTCGCGCAGCGCGAGGACGCCGCCGATCGAGCGGGCCACCGCCGCTCGCGCTTCCCTCGTGTTCCCGAGAGCGAGCTCCGCTCGCGCGAGCCTGAGCGTTCCTCGCGCCGCCGCTCCTCCTTCCCCGGGAGAGAGCTGCGCGAGCCCTTCCTGGAGGAGCTCGCGCGCGCGGTTCGCGTCTCCGAGCGCGAGGAACGCGGCTCCGGCCGCGAGGAAGGCCGCTCCCGCTCCGTTCTCCGCCCGCGCGAGCGCCGGGAGGAGCGCGTCCACGAGCGCGCTCGCGCGTCCGGGGTCGGCTTCCAGCAACTCGTCCGTCTCCCTGAGAGCGTCGCCCTTCCCCTCGCACCCGAGGCGGGCGAGGGCCTCGCGGACAAGATCCTCTCCCGGGCTCACGTGGGGAAATTAGCTCCTCCCGGGCGAGGACGCCAAGAGCGCTCGCGGTCACCGGTCACCCGTCACCCGTCATCCGTCACCGGTCACCCGTCACCGGTCACGGTCGCGGTCACGGTCGCGGTCACGGTCGCGATCAACAGGCGATCGCGTTACCGGCTGCGACACGTCGTCGCGATCCGCTTCCGCGTTGACGCTCTGGCGAGGAGACCCGGCTCAAAGTACCGTGAGCCCGCATGAGGCGGAGGGTCCGGCTCGTCCTCGCGACGTGGGTGGTGATCGCGCTCGCGGCGTTCCTCGTGAGGTGCGCGGTCGCGCCCAACGTCGAGGTCGTCGAGCCGCCGAATTACATGGCGCAAGGGCTCTCCGCGAGCGAGCGCGAGCAGCTCTTCCACCTCGCGGAAGGGAGCGAGGTCTTCCCGCTCTCGTGGATGCGAGCGCTCGAGAGCGAGCAGACGAAGCAGCCCTTCCTCCTCCACCTCGATCGCTTCGGGCTCCTCCCGGATCCCGACGACCCGAACGGGCTCCCGGTGGGCATGACGGTCGAGCTCACGTCCGACACGCGCTTCCTGGGAGAGCCCATGGTCGGCGTCAACTGCGCGGCCTGCCACGTGGGCGAGATCCGCCGCGGCAAGCAGTCTCTCAGGATCCTCGGCGCGCCGAACATGTTCGACATCGAGGCATTCTTCACCGACCTCGCCCTCTCGATCATCGCGACGACGAAGAGCGCGCCCAAGCTCGTGGGCTTCCTCCGGCGCCTCTCGGCGGAGCCCAAGGGTCCGGCGATCCGCGTCGAGACGAAGAAGATGCTCGAGACCTCCGAGGACACGGAAGCTCTCAGGAAGAAGGGCGAGCTCGGGAGCGAGATCGCGAGCCGGCTCGACGTGATCGTGGACGAGAGCTCCCGCGGGCGACGCCAGGTCGGGGAAGCGAAGGTCGCGCCGCTCGACTCGAAGCCGAAGCCGTCGCCGACCTCTCCCGAGCTCGGCGACAAGCTCGAGCGCCTCCTCCCGCAGCAGCAGGACGGGGCCCTCCTCGGGGGAGCGGAGCCGTCCGAGCAGAGGAACGTCGTCAAGGACTTCTTCTCTCACATCTCGGAGACGCTCCGGCTCCTCCAGTCGCGCGCGGCGCTCATGGAGAGGATCGGGGCGACGCGCGTGAAGACGCCCGGCGGCTTCGGGCGAGCGGACGCCTTCGGCTCGGCGCGCAACCTGATCTTCGCGCCCGAGGAGATGCGCGCGAAGACGGCTCCGGTCTCCTTCCCCGCGATCTGGGGCTTCGGAGACCTCGACTGGCTCCACTGGGACGCGAACACGAACTCGGTCGTCGAGAGGAACATGGGCCAGGCGATCGGGCTCGGCGCCGTCTTCGACGGGAAGACCTTCGAGTCCACGGTCCAGCCGCGGAACCTCCACCGGCTCGAGGTCCTCGCGCGGAGGATCGCGCCGCCTCGCTGGCCCGAGGACCTCCTCGGGAAGATCGACCGCGAGCGAGCGGCGCGCGGGAAGGTCGTCTTCCAGAAGAACTGCGCCACCTGCCACTCGCCCGAGTCCGTCCACGACAGGAAGCGCCCTTACGAGGAGGTCGGGACCGACGCCGAGCGCGCGCAGCACTTCTCCGAGCCTCTCGCGAGCGGTCCTTTCCCGGACGCTCTCTCCGGGTTCCTCGCGAAGATCAAGGCGAAGGCCTACGAGATGCACGGGGTCACGGACGCCGAGGCGAAGGAGTTCGAGATGGGCCGCGTCCCCTCTCGGTGGCGCGGGACGAAGTGCTACGTCGAGCGGCCTCTCGTCGCGGTCTGGGCGACCGCTCCCTACCTCCACAACGGCTCGGTTCCGACGATCAAGGACCTCCTTCTCCCCGCCGAGAAGCGCCCGAGGAAGTTCTGGGTCGGGCACCGCGACTACGACCCCGAAGCGCTCGGCTACTCGGCGAAGAAGGTCGAGGGCGACTTCCTCTTCGAGACGATCCTCGCGGGAAACTCGAACGCCGGGCACGAATACGGGATCGACCTGCCGGAGTCGGACAAGCTCGACCTCATCGAGCACTTGAAGGGCGAGTAGGAGAGGGATCCTTCTCTCGGCCCTCCCGGGAACGGGAAGACGACGGTCCTCCGGGCGATCCGCACGAGCGTCGACGCTCCCGTGATCCTCGTCGGGCTCGACCGCGACCCCCACGAGGCGAACCTCCCGCACGCCTTCGACCGGGCGGCGGAGCTCGCTCACTCGGTGCTCTGCTTCGAGGACCTCGACGCTCTCGTCGGAGAAGGGCCGAGCCTCTCGCAGTTCCTGAACCTGCTCGACGGCCTCTCTCCCCTCGCGGGAGTGCTCGTGATCGCGACGACGAACCGGCCCGACCGGATCGACCCGGCGATCGCGAAGCGGCCGAGCCGGTTCGACCGCGTCTACTTCATCCCCGAGCCCGACCGCGCTCTCCGCGCCTCGTGCCTCGAGCGCGAGCTGGGAGCGGAGGTCGGCGCGGGCATCGTCTCGCGGCTCGCGTCGAAGACGGACGCTTACAGCATCGCTTTCTTGAAGGAGCTCGTGCTCCAGGCCCGGCTCTCGGCGATCCGCCGCGGCGAGGAGCGCGTCTCCTAGGCCGACCTCGACGCGGCGCTCGCTCGCACGGGCGAGCACCTCCGGCTCGCCTCGCGCGGGCTCGAGGAGCGCGGGGAGATCGGCTGCGCTCTCGGGCGGAGGCGGCTTCGCTCGGAACCAGGCCTGAGGTCCGAGGCCATCCCGCGCGGACGATTCCGTGGTCCAATGCTCTCCCACGGTTGAGCAACGAGAGGCCACCATGAAACGGATCCTCGCCGCGCTGCTCCTTCTTTCTCTCCTGGGCTGCCCCGATGACGACTCCTCCAAGGTCATCACGAGGTCGAGCTCGGCAAAGGTCTCCGAGATCGTCACGAAGACGTTCACGCCGACCGAGGGCGCCACGCTCGTCGTCGAGAACGACGTGGGCGACGTGACGGTCGAGGCCGGCTCCGGCTCCGACGTCTCGCTCGTGGCCGAGAAGCACGCCGAGACCAGGGAAGACCTCGAGCGGCTCGTCCTCTCGGTCGCGAACGAGAAGGACGAGGCTCGCATCTCCTACAAGCGGAGCGATCCCGCTCCCAAGAACGCGTGGGTCGACTTCAAGGTCACGGCGCCCAAGGCGACGACGCTCCGCATCGTCACGTCGGTCGGCGCCGTCGTCGCTCGCGGGACGACCGCGGGCGCGTCGGTCGCGACGACGACGGGCAGCATGAGCCTCGTCGGCGTCTCCGGCGACCTGAAGCTCAGGAGCAGCGTCGGCTCGATCCACGTCGAGGGAGCGCAGGGGACGGTCGACGTCACCACGACCGTGGGCGCGATCGACGTGCGCGGCAAGCTCCAGGGGAAGACGCGCGTCCGGTCCAGCGTGGGCACGGCGACGCTCGAGGGAATCGACGGGAGCGTCGACTGCGAGACGACGACGGGCTCGCTCGATCTCCGTGGGAAGCTCACGGGCGAGAACAGGATCGTCACGAGCGTCGGGTCCGTCGAGGCGACCGGAATCGACGGGACGGTCGTCTGCGAGACCAGCACGGGCTCCGTAACGCTCTCCGGGAGCTTCAAGGGGAGCAACAGCGTCAAGACCGGCCCCGGCTCGATCCACCTCACGTTCGCCAAGGCGAGCTCGCTCGAAGTCGACGCGAAGACGAGCGTCGGCTCGCTCGAGTCCGACTTCGGCACGCCGGCTCGCGGCACCGTGGGCGCTCATCTCTCGACGAAGATCGGCGACGGGAGCGGCGGCAGCATCGAGGTCCGCACCTCCACCGGCGCGATCGAGCTCCGGGGCGAGAAGTAGGTAAGGGTCGGGTAAGAAGAAAGCGCATCGAGCCCTCGTCAGGGCGCGCGCGGGACCTTGAGCCCGGCGATCCTGGTCGTCTCGCTCGACCGGACCTCGACCTCGACGGCGGCCGCCTTCTCATCGCACCCGTCCATTCCATCGGCGGTCACGCGGTAACGCCCGGGCGGCAGGGCGAGCCGGAACTTGCCGCCCGGCGTGCCGAAGGGGTAAGCGCGCGACGCGTGGATTCCCTCGCCGTGCGCGTGGATCGTCACGAAGTCGCCTTCGTCGGACCTCCGCTCGAGCGTTCCTTCGAGCGCGCCCTGCGCGCCCGGCGGGAGCGCGAGCTCGACGCGCGCCCCGGCGCCCG
>JACQDU010000470.1 GCA_016200955.1 bacterium | reverse complement strand
GAACCTGAACGCGCTCGACGTGCTCCTCGGAGTCCTCGCGCCTCCCACATGAGAGACGCGATCAGTCGAACGGGTGGTACTCGAAGTACATGCTGTCGATCGTGATGTTGTGCGCGCGGATCCGGATAGAGGCCGCGTCGAGCGCCGGGATCTTCACCTTCGCCGAGTGACTCGCGCCAGCGGCCTTGAACTCGGTGCCGGTCTTGTCGGGGATGAGGAAGATGTCCTGAGTGTCGGTCTTGCCCGAGGAGAACCCCCTCGGGTAGCGGTCGTTCCCCTCCTTGGTCTTGATCTCGGAGTAGAACTCGCGCACGTGATCTTCGATCTTCCCCATGTCCGCCGAAGCGAAGGGAGGGTCGTGGGCGACGAACGCGGCGGCCACCGAGGGCTCTTTCCCGGGCGCGCCCACGTAGATCACGTCCACGTGCCTCTCGTTGTGGCAGTTGAGCTTCATGCGGAAGCGGTAGAGCCCCGGCTGCTTCCACGGTATGTCGAGAGGAGCGTCGTTCCCGCCGCCGATCTTAGGCTTCAGCACGGGAGACATGAGCCCGTTCTCGCCCTGGGACCACCCCGGCGGCAGCTTCGGGAGCTGGAACGCGTTCTTGCCCGAGAAGTCGAGGACCATGTAGCGGGCCTTGACGAACGCGCTCTTCTGGACGGACGGGTCCTGCTTCTCCATGACGTCCATGAGCGATAGGTCGGTGCCCCTGAGCCGCTTCGCGAGCGCCGTGACGACGGCGTGCGTCTCGACGTAGACGGGCCAGGCGTCGTGGTTCTTCTCGATCTCCTTCGCCTTCGCGAGCTCGTCCAGCGCCTTTTCGTACTCGCGGTGGTCGAACGCGTGGACCGCGGGGACCATGTGCTTGGCCACGAGGGTGAGCCAGGGCGCCGAGAGCACGCTCGTCGCGCCCTTCCCCGTGAGGCGCGCGGGGTCGGTCTTCTCGATGTAAGCGGTCTCCTTCGACCGGTCGAGCAAGAGCGCGATCCAGAGGTTCTCGAGGTACTTCCAGGCATCGGCCCAGTCGTGGGCCTCGCGGGCGACCACGGCCTCGAGCTCGTTCCCGCCCTCGAGAGCGTCGCTGATCTTCATGAGGTCGCCCGCGATCCTGTTTCGCTGGATCGCCACCTCCGCGCCGCTGGCGCCGCCGCCGAGAGTCGCGAACAGGGCGCGCACGAGCCTGACCATCTGGACCGCCGCCTCGGCCCCCCGCCTCTCCTCGCCCAGGCGCGCGTCGCTCGCGATCTCCCCCACGACCCCGATGAGCCCCTTCTCGGCCTCCTCGGGCTTCGAGACCACCTTCGCGCTCGCGGCCTCGACCTTCTCGATCGTGGTCGGGCGGATCCCGGCGGCCGTCCTCTCGGGCGGCTTCTCGGGGAGCTTCTCGGGCGGCTTCTCGGGAGGTTTCTCGGCCGGCGGCTTCTCGCCCACCTTCTTCACGTCGGTCTCGGTCGAGGGAGCCGGCGTCTTCTCCTGGCTCGAGGGAGGCGGCGCCTGCTCGTGCGTGTCGGGCCTCGTCTCCTCCTCCTGGGAGCCCGGCCCGGGCGTCAACGTCGAGGGCACGGGCGGAGCGTGCGGCCCCGGCTTTCCTCGATCGTAGATGAACGCAACCGCCGCTCCCGAGCAGAGCGCGAGCACGACGAGCCCGAGGACGAGCGGCATGGCCGCGCCGCGCGGGAGAGGCGTCGCCTCGGTGATCGCCATCGAGTGCTGGAGCGATCCCGACGCGCGGCCCGCGCGCGAGCCCGAGCCCGTCGTGACCTTCGCACCCGGAGCCGCCTGCCGGCCCGACGCCGCCTTCTCGAGGCCCGCGCGGCGGCTTCCGCTCGCCGTTGCGGAAGGATTCGGAGGAGTCCCGGGACGCCGGCTCCCGCTCGCCGTGACGGAAGGATTCGCGGCCCCCCCGGGACGCCGGCTCCCGCTCGCCGTGACGGAGGGATTCGCGGCCCCTCCGGGACGCCGGCGCCCGCTCGCGGTGAGCGCCGGATCCACGGCGTTCGCGGCCTTCGTCCGAGGCGGCTCGACGAGCGTCGCCACGAGAGCGGGACCCGAGCGAGGCGCCGCACCCGTCCCCATGGGCGCGGTCCCGCCGAGGATCGCGTCCACGTCTCGCACGACGTCGACCGCCTGCGCGTAACGATCGGTTCTCTCGCGCGCCGTGAGGCCGCGGAGGACGGTGACGCACGCCTCCGTGACCTCGGGGACCTTGTTCCGGGGATCGGGCACGTCCTCGTTGATGTGCTTCGTGAGGATCGCGAGCGCCGACTCGGAGTGCCACGGCAGCTCTCCCACGAGGCAGCGGTAGAGGACGAGCCCGAGCGCGTAGAGGTCGGCTCGCACGTCGAGGTCGCGCTCGCCGAGGGCCTGCTCGGGGGCCATGTAGTGCGGCGTCCCCATGACGATGCCGGCCTGTGTGAGCCCCGCGGTGTCTCCCTGGAGCTTCGCGAGCCCGAGGTCGGCGAGCTTGGGCGTGCCGTCCTTCGTGAGGAGGATGTTGTCCGGCTTCACATCGCGGTGAATGAGGCCCTTCTCGCTCGAGTAGCGGAGGGCGTCCGCGATCTCGCGGATGATCTTGAGCGCCTCGCGCTCGGGGATCCGGCCGCGCTTCTTGAGGAGCCCTTCGAGGGAGGAGCCGTCTATGAACTCGAAGGCGATGAACTTGATGACCCCGTCGTGCCCCTGCTCGATGACCTGCACGATGTTCGGGTGATTGAGCTTCGCCGCCGCGCGAGCCTCGAGCTCGAAGCGCTGGACGTACTCGTGGTCGGCCGCCAGCTTCGGCGTGAGCACCTTGAGGGCGACGAAGCGGTCGAGGCTCTTCTGACGGGCCTTGAAGACCTGGCCCATGCCGCCCTCGCCCAGGCGGGAGATGATCTCGAACCCGGCGACTTCCTTGACGTGCCGCGCATTGGCCCCGGTGGGCTGGGACTGCGACTTCGCCGGCTCGGGGGCCGCCGGGAGCTTCCGGGTCGGCTCGCCGGGCGCGCCGTGATCCAGGTCATCGATCGGCTTGGCCGCGCCGGCGTGCCCCGGCATGAACTCCCCCTTATGAGCGCGACGGTCAGGTTAGCCACGTCGCGCCGGATCGACAAGGTTCGCGCTGCGAGCGGAAAGACATGGCTTTGTGAGGTTTCTGTGAGCGACGGGAGGGGCGGTTCGCGGCCCCGGAACCGCTCTAGAACGGCGCTCGGCCCTCGGCCCGGCACTCCCCGGAAGACGCGTCGTAGCTGACGCGGATCCAGCGAGGGGCGACGATCGGCGCGCTCCCCTGGCGGGCGAGGTCCGCCTCGAGCTCCTCGAGCGATGTCGGCCAGCGGTCGTTGCGGGAGCGGAAGCCCGCGACGCGGCGCGCGATGGCCCGCTCGAAGGTCGCGGCGTCGACGGCGGGAGCAACGACCTTCCCGACCAGGGAGACGCTCCCCGTGCGCGGGCTCACGAAGGCGTCGACTCCATGGGGAAGTCGCGGAATGCTTCTCCCCTGCGCCAGGAAGAGCTCCTCCACCTTCTCGATCGACGCCGGGAGAGCTCCGGTCGCGTCGAGGAAGTCGAAGACCGTTGCCTCGAGCTCTCGCTCGAACCGCGCGCGGTCGGCGCGCGAGAGGACGCTCTCGGGCTGGACGAGGAAGAAGCCGACCTTGAGCGGATCCTCGAGCTGCTCGCGGAGCTGCGCCATGTCCCGGTCCAGGCCCAGGCACACCGAGCGCGGGCCCTCGAACGCGAGGAGCGAAGGAGGCGTCGCGGGCAGGGGCTGTGCCGCGTAGAAGCGCTCGAGGTCGCCTTCCAGGTCCTCGAGCTTCTCCGTCGCGTCGATCTCCGCGAGTCGCTTCACCGCGACCGCCCGCATGGGCGACCCCTCGGGGGAGAAGTCGCGCCGCGGTCCCCAGACGAGCTTCTGTGCGAGCCGCCAGTCCGCGCGGCTCCCGCGCTCGGAGCCCTGTCCCGGGCCCCCTCGCCGCGCGAGCCGGACCGGGGCGCGCTCCAGCTTCGGCCCGACCGACTCGTACCACTCCGGCCTCGACGGGCAGCGCGAGCGCGGATAACGCTTCGCGCCGAACACGAGGATGCGGCCCGCCGCGCGGATCTCCTCCTGGCGCTCCTTGTCCGAGGGGGAGAAGCCCGCGAGCGTGACGAGGTGAGTCGCGGCGGTCTCGTGCAGGATCCGCCACCGCTCGGGGTGGTCGGGCGCGACGCGGCCGGCTCGAGCGCGATCCTCTCTCACGTCCGCGCCGTCGATCTCGATCCCGAGGAGGTGCCCCTGGCCCTTCTCGAGGAGAGGGAGCGCGCGCTCGGGCTCCTGCGCGAGCGCCGAGAGGAACATGGCTCCCGTGACGTAGGCGTCGATGAAGTTCGGATCGAGCTCCGTCAGCGTGTCGAACAGGTCGTAGAGGTGGTTTATGTGAGTCGCTCCGGTCCCGAACTCCTCGATCACGTAGTTGATCGACTGGACCCAGACGAGGTCCGCGATCACGGGCCCGTATCCGCACGAGACGACCTTCATGAGGCGGCGGTCGGGCATGTAGAGGAGAGAGGACGCGCGCCTCGTCCTCACCCGGTCGATCGCTCCCTGGAGAGGGAAGAGCGCGAGCGCGCCCAGGAGGAAGGCGAGCCAGCCCGCGAGCTTTCTCACAGGGTCTTCCTCCTGAACGCCGCCGCCGCGATCGCGAGGAGGAGCGTCGTGTACAGGAGAGCGTACATGAGGGCGAACCCGGGTCTCCCCGGCTCGATCTCGAACCCCGGCGTCACGGCGTCGGCGCGGAAGTTCAGGTTCTCGAGGTTCGGGAGGATCACGTAGAGCACCCACAGGACCTTCGAGAGCCCGTGCTCGAAGATCCCCGGCGGCGGCTGTCCGGCCTTCAGCTTCAGGAGCTCCTCGCCGAGCCGGTTCAGGTTCTCGGTCGCGTGCCCCGCGAGCGTGACGACGAAGGCGAAGATCGCTCCCTCGATGGGATGCGCGATCGCCGAGAAGACGAGCGCGATCGCGACGACGACCACGAGCTCGACCGCCGTGAACGCGATCGCGAGGAACAGCCTGGGCGAGAGCGAGCCCGCTCCTCCGTACGCGATGAAGATGAGGGCGAAGCCGAGCGCCATGACGAGGACGGCCGCGACGACGACCGACGAGAGCCCGAGGAACTTCCCCAGCACGAACTCCCCGCGCCCGATCGGGCGCGCGAGGATCGTGTAGACCGTCTTCCGCTCGACTTCCTGGTAGACGAGGTTCGTGCCGAGGAAGATCGCGCAGAGCGAGCCCAGGAGCGCGATCGCCGAGAGCGACACGTCGGCCACGATCCGGAGCTTCCGCGACGGGTCGGCGTCCTCCACTCCCGAGACCGCGACGAGGACGTACGAGAGCCCCGAGACGAAGATCGTCGCTCCCACGAGCGCGTAGAGGACTCGGTTCCGCGCCGACTCCTTGAAGGTGTTCTGCGCGACCGCGAGGATCGCCTCGACGTTCACCCGAGAGCTCACGGAGCGGCGCTCCCGCCGGGCTTCTCGTCGGGAGGGAGCCGCGAGCGGCCGTAGGTCTTGAGGAAATAGTCCTCGAGCGTGACTCCCACGGGCTGGAAGACCTCGAGCTTCCCTCCCGCGGCCTGGACCTCCACGAGAGCGCGCTCCGCCGACGAGCGATCCCTGGTCTGGACCTCGTGGCGCGCGCCGCGCCGCTCGACCTTCGCGCCCGCGGCCTCGCCGATCCGGGCGAGCTTCTCCTCCGGAACTCCCTCGAAGGCGACGCGGAAGGGGCCCTCGTCGGCTCGGAGGAGCTTCCGCCCCATGGGATCGAGCCCCGTGAGCGGCTCGTCGAGCACGAGGAGCTCGGGCGAGTGGATGAGCGCCTGCGCGAGCCCGAGGCGCTGGCGCATTCCCTTCGAGAACTCGCGCACCGCCTGGCTGGCCGCGTAGCGGAGGTCGACCTCCGCGAGGACCTTCTCTGCGCGCGTCCGCCGCTCCGCTCGCGGGACGCCCGAGAGACGGCCGTAGAACTCGAGCGCCTCGAGGGGCGTCAGGTACTCGTAGAAGTACGGGTTCTCCGGCAAGTATCCGAGCGTCGCCTTGGACTCGCGCGACCCCGCGGGGAAGGTGCCCGTCGCGATCCGGCCCGCGTCCGGCGAGTTGATCCCGACGATGAGCTTGATCGTCGTCGTCTTCCCCGCGCCGTTCACGCCGAGGTAGCCGGCGATCGCTCCCTTCGGGATGCGGAAGCCGATCCCGTCGAGGACGACGCGCCGCCTTCGCGTGAAGCCCGTGCGATAGGAGGCGACCACGCCGTCGAGCTCGATCATGGGAGTTCGCGCGCTCAGTCTAACCGTGGAACCGGAGCATCGGGCGAGCCAGACGCGTGCACGCTCTTGCCGGGGCTTGGGGCCGTGGGACGGGGGAGGAGGCGACCCGCGTGTGCAAGTTCTTTCACGGGGGCGGGGGGGACGGACCATCCCTCCTCTTCCCGCTCCAGAGCGCAGAGCCCCCGCCGGCGATGCCGACGAAGGGTGTCGCGTTCGGGGTGACGGACTGAACGTATCCCCGTCCGTTCCCACCAGGGGCGCCGTGCTCTCTGCCGCACCCGCGCTGCGAAGGCCCTCGCGCGAGTGGAGACCCCCCGGACTTGCTGGCTCGACCCAGCCCGCCCTCTTTACACACGGCCCAGGAGAACGAAAGCACCGTCCCGGCCCGCGCTCCCTACTCGCAGGCGAAGGAATCCTCTCACGAAGGTCCGACATCTTTGCGAACTCCCGTCGAGACCGGTAGAACCAGGGAGATGAGCTCCGAGGGGACCGCCGAGAAGACGCCGCCGGCCGGCAACCGCCGCTACCAGAGACAAGGCTCTTCCTCCCACGGAGAGCCGGGGACGAGCGAGGCCCTCGACACCGAGACCGGGCGCACCGTCGCTCTCAGGACGTTCGAGAAGACGAGCGACCCGCTCGCGCTCGCGCGCTTCCACCGCGAGGCGGACCTGCTGCGCCGGCTCGACCACCCGGGCGTCGTGCGCGTCCTCGACGCGGGAGTGGACGAGGGCGCGCCGTTCCTCGTGCTCGAGCTCCAGAAGGGGAAGACGCTCGCCGAGTGGGTGGCCGAGCGCAAGCGGCTCGCCGAGGGACACGCCCTCGCTCTCATAGCGGAGCTGGCGCGGGCCCTCGCCTACGCTCACGCGAAGGGCGCGCTCTCGATCGACCTCTCTCCCGAGAACGTCGTCGTCGTCCTCGAGCACGAGACGGGGCCGCGGCCCGTGCTCGGGACCGGCGACCTCCTCCACGCGCCTCGCTCGCGTGCGCCCGAGCTCGGAGGACGCGAGGCGGGCAAGTGAGACGAGCGCGCCCTCGTCTTCGACCTGGGCTCTCTCTTGCATTTCTGCCTGACCGGCTCCGCGCCCCTCGACGGCCTGTCGGCGGACGAGCGAGCGAGGAAGCTCGAGGCGGGGATCGGCTCTCCCGAGGGCACGTCTCCCCCGATCGCGAGCGTCCTCGTCTCGGCTCTCAGGACGCGCCCCGAGGAGCGGCCGGCGACCGTCGCCGCGTTCGGCGAGGCGCTCGAGGTCGCGCGCGCGCGGCTCCGCGCGACCATGCGCCGCGGACCCGAGGAGGCCCCCTTCCCCGGCCCTCCTCCTTCGTCGGGGGCGTTCGGCGTCGTCAGGCCGAAGCTGCTCTGGCCCGGCCGGCTCAAGCGAGCCGCGGGCCTCGTCGCGCTGGCGGGAGTCGCGGTCGTGGGAGCCTTCGGCACGAACGTCCTCCTCGAGCGCGCCCGGAGGTCGCGCGCGCTCGGCCTCCTCACGGCGGCGGAGGGGAAGCTTCCCAAGGAGGAGGCCGCCGCGGCCTCGCGCGCGCTCGAGATCGTGCCGGGGCTCGAGGAGGCTTACGCCTTCCGCGCGCTCGCGCGGGCGCAGGCGGGCGACCTGGACGGCGCGGAGAACGACGTCGCGAGCGCGCCCGGCGTCAAGTCGGCCGCGGCGCGAGCCCGCGCGTGGATCCTCCTGCGCCGCGGGCACGACGTCGACGCCCTCTCTCTCATAGAGAAGACTCCGTTCAAGGAAGACCACGACCGTCTCGCGTTCGCGGCGGGCCGATCGGACCTAGTCGCGAACCGGAGCGGGCTCAGGTTCCTCCTCGCGACGCGGGGAGAGCTCCTCCCCTCGCAGGAAGCCATGGACCCGAGCCCGAGGCTCGCGGGCGAGGTCGCGCTCCGACGCGCCATCTTCCGGGGAGCGGCGGGCTCGGCCTTCGAGCCCCTCTCGCGCGCGATCGACGAGGCGCCGGGGACTCCCGACGCCCACGAAGCGCTCCTCCTC
>JACQDU010000469.1 GCA_016200955.1 bacterium | reverse complement strand
CCAGCTCTCGAACATGCTCGAGCTCGCTCACATCATCACGAAGGGCGCCCGCGCCCGCGACGAGTGCCGCGGCGCCCACTACAAGCCCGAGTTCGAGATCAAGGAGCCCGAGAAGGGCTCTCCCGACTTCGAGCGCGAGAAGGCCTCCTACGAGGCGGCGTACCACGCGCAACAGGAGAAATGGCTCAGGACGACGATCGCCATCCCCGGGAAAGACGGCGCGCCCGAGCTCTCCTACGAGCCCGTGAACACTTCTCTCGTCGAGCCGAAGCCACGCAAGTACGACTGAAGGAACGCGAAGGCGCGAAGGCGCAAGGGCGCAAAGAAAGGCAACGGAAGTGAAGAACGAGAGCTCCATCGCGTGAAGATGTCGAGCCCTTCGCGTCTTTGCGTCTTTGCGTTACAGGAGCTCGATCAGAGCTGAGAGGTCGTGATGCAGGCCGAGGACAGGATCGAGGTCGTCGTCGTTCGCCGGGACGGTCCGAAGGAGATGCCCCGCGAGGAGCGCTTCTCGGTCGGGTGGCAGCCCTCCATGAACGTGATCGGGTGCCTCCAGGAGATCCAGCGGAACCCCGTCCAGCAGGACGGCCGCCGGACGACTCCCGTGGCCTGGGAGTGCAATTGCCTCGAGGAAGTCTGCGGGTCCTGCACCATGGTGATCAACGGGAAGGTCCGGCAATCGTGCACCGCCCTCGTGGACGACCTCGACTGGCCGATCCGGCTCGAGCCCATGAAGAAGTTCCCGCTCGTCCGCGACCTCGTCGTGGACCGGCAGCGGATCTTCTCCGACTTCAAGAAGGTGAAGGCCTGGATCGCGCTCGACGGGACCTACGACCTAGGCCCGGGGCCGCGCGTCTCGCAGGAGACGGCGACCGAGCGCTACAACATGGCCAAGTGCATGTCGTGCGGCTGCTGCCTCGACGTGTGCCCGCAGTACGGCCCCGACAGCGACTTCGTGGGAGCCGCGACGCTGAACCAGATCGCTCTCATGAACTCGCATCCGTCGGGCTCGCTCAACGCGCACGAGCGGCTCGACGCCGCCATGGGCCCGGGAGGGATCGCCGACTGCGGGAATGCCCAGGCGTGCGTCGAGGCCTGTCCCAAGGAGATCCCGCTCACGGACTCGATCGCCCTCCTCGGGCGAGCGACGACCTTCCACGCACTCAAGAAGTGGCTCCGGGGAGACGTGACCGGCCACGAGGAGCACGGCCGCCACCACCTCGAGGGCCACGAGGTGCACCACAAGCACCACCACGACCACCCGGAGACCTGAGGAGAGACCATGACCCTCGAGCACATGTCGCTCAACTGGCTCGCGATCCTCGTGAGCGTCGTCGCGAGCTTCGCGATCGGGAGCATCTGGTACGGCCCGCTCTTCGGGAAGACGTGGGCGAAGTCCATGGGCTTCGAGAACCCGCCGAGCGGCTCCGAGATCGCCAAGGGGAGCGCGCTCAACGTCCTCGGGACGTTCCTCATCGCGTTCGTGCTCGCGTTCGAGATCGGGCTGTTCCGGCCTTCGGCCTGGAACCACGAGGTGCCCGACGCGGCTCCTCACGTCTACGGCTTCATCTACGGCTTCCTCACCTGGCTCGGCTTCGTGGTCCCGGTCCTCCTGAACGGCGTCGCCTTCGAGCGGAAGAGCTGGAAGGCCTTCACGATCGGGGCCGTCTTCCAGCTCATCTCGCTCCAGGTCATGGCCATGATCCTGGCCTACTGGCGCTGACTCTCCGGAAAAAGAAAGACCGGGCTCCAGCGAAGTGCTGAAGCCCGGTCGCATTGAGAGCTGCAGAGGATCTAGGGGAAAAGGTCGGGGATTTTTGACCCTCTGCGTTTGGGGAAAGCTCTCAAATCTCACGCGCGCGAGAGCGCCGGTTGCACGAAGACGGCCAGCTTCCCACGCGTTGCTTCGAGGAAAGCGATGCGTGTGCCAGTTCGATCGAGAAAGCCACAAGACATAACGCTCAAGAAAGTTGCGCCGCGGCGTCGAGCCAGCGCGATGCACGAGGCTGCACGAGAATGACAGCAGGGGGCCACCCGCGGTGACGCGAGTGCACGAAAACGTGCAGGCCGGCTCTCGACCCTGAGATGAGAGGAGCTTAGGCGGGATCCGCGATCACGACGACCGACTCGGCGCGACCCGGAGCGTCCGGGCGATCGGGCGCGCGGTAGACGAAGCCGACCTGCTGGCCGGGCCTCAGCCTCCCCGACGCCGAGGGCGAGAGCACCTGGCGCTCGACCTCGATCTTCTGGCTCACGGGCCTCTTGGGCACCGTCTCGAAGACCGGCTTGATCCAGCCGCGGCCCCGGGAAGGGTCCCAGCTCTCGACGATTCCTTTCATGAAGCCTCGCTTGCCCTCCGAGCGTCCCGCGTGCGGTGGGCCGCAAGCCGCGTCAGCGCGGCCATGTCGAAGAAGGCGCCATGGATCTACTCGGAGGCACCGACATCTGGCTCCGCGGGCTCGAGCCGGACGAGCTTCACCTCGATCCAGCGGTTGTTCACGAAGGGCCGGAAGAACGCCTTGTAGCGCTTCCCGATCTCGAGCGCGGGCGCGGCCTTCCCGAGCTCCTTCAAGTGCCCCTCGTAGAGATAGACGGTCTGGCCGTCCTCGCCCGTGAGAGAAACGACGACGCGCTCGCGGCCCTG
>JACQDU010000468.1 GCA_016200955.1 bacterium | reverse complement strand
GTCTCGGGCCCGCGCGTCGCGCTCGCGTGGCGCGCCGCTCGAGACGCCATCTCCTGCTACATCGTCCTGAGAGCCAAGGAAACCGGCCCCTACGAGGAGATCGCGCGGCTCCCTTCGAGCCAGCTCACGTTCGCGTTCGAGGGCTCTCCCGGAGTCTCTCGCTATTGCGTCGTCGCCCTCGCGGAGAGCGGCCTTCGCTCCGAGCCGTCGAACGGCGTCCGCGTCGCCCTTCCGGCTTCCTCACGGTAGAAAGCCGATCTTGACGAACGCCACCCCCTGGTAGCTGATAGCACCGTTCGAATGACGGCGCGCGAGCCGGATATCCCGCGAGAGACCCTCGAGCGAGCCGCGCGCGGAGACCCCGCGGCGTTCGAGGCGATCGTCCGCCGCTTCGAGCGGCCCGTCTACGCTCTCGTGCACCGCCTCACGGGAGACGCGGAGGCGGCGCGCGACCTCGCGCAGGACGTCTTCCTGAAAGCCTGGAAGAACCTCGCGCGCTACGACCCCGAGCGGCCGTTCGCGCCGTGGTTCCTGAAGCTCGCCGCGAACCTCGCGATCAACGCGCGCGCCGCCGCTCGCCTGAGGAGGGCGGCCTCTCTCGACGCTCCCCGGGGCGGGGACGACCGCGCGCCCGACCTTCCCGCGGACGCGAAGGCTCCTCCCGCCGCCGAGAGCGTGGCCGACGAGGAAGCTCGCGCGGCCGTCCGCCGCGGGATCGCGGAGCTCGAGGAGAAGTACGCTCTCCCCGTCGCTCTCTTCTACCTCGAGGGCCTCTCGGTCAAGGAAGTCGCCGAGCGCCTCGACCTCCCCGAGGGAACCGTGAAGATCCGCCTGCACCGGGCGCGCGATGTCCTGAAAGAGAAGCTCGCCCGCTTCGGCGCGAAGCCCGGAAGCTGACCCCCGGGCGACTTGCGCCCCCGACCTCTTCGCGCCGATACTGTGAACGTCGTCTTCCTCGGGGGAGATCGCCATGGCCGAATGGGTTCAATGTCCGCACTGCAGGGCCGGCTTCATGGGGCGGCCCGACAACATCTGCCCCGAGTGCGGGAAGTCGGTCAAGGAGCTCACGACCGCCCAGGCGCAGAGCGCGTCGGACATGAGCGACACGCGCTACGGCATGAGCGCCGCCGGCGCGGTCTTCCTCCTGAACGCCGCCATGAACGTGGGCGGCACGATCCTCATGAGCAACGCGCCCGGATCCGGGGGCCCCGGCTCATCGGGCGGCTGGCTCTCGACGGTCATCGACGTGGTCATCGGCGCCTCCCTGCTCACCGGAAATCCGAAGTTCAGGATCTGGGCGATCGTCCGCGTGGCTCTCGGCTTCCTCTGCTTCACCGGGCTCTTCGCGTACATGGGAGCGACGATCCTCGCTGTCGCGCAGACCTGCCTCTCGCTCGCGCTCCTGGCGCTGCTCATAGGAACGCCGGGGCTGCCCCGGATCGGCGTCTCGCTCGCCGCCGTCCTCCTGGCCTTCGGGATCGAGGCCAAGGTCCTCATGGACATGAAGGCCGGCGTGAACCCGTTCGCGGCCGGGGCCTACAAGAAGCAGTCCGATCCGCTCACGAGCATGACGGTGAAGGGGCAGAGCTTCCCGTACCACATCACGGCGCCGAGCAACAAGTGGCGCCTCCGGAAGAACGAGTTCGCGCTCGCGGAGAATCCGCTCGTGGACCGCGAGCTCGTCCTTCCCGACTTCGACGCCCACATCTTCGTGATCGGAGAGAGGATCCCGCGGGGCGTGCGCGTCGACATGGACAAGTTCAGCGAGGTCGTCATCGACAACATGCGACGGGCTTCCTCGAAGGTCGAGGTCCTCGAGGACTCGGCCCTCTCGACGGCCGTGGACGGAAAGCTCCTGCACTTCAGGGTCACGAAGCTCGAGCTCCAGGTCGAGCTCTACGTGGGCGTCTTCGTCGCGACCGATGGCGCGTATCAGGTCTTCTGCGGGTCGTCCCCGAAGACCTTCCCCAAGCTCTCGGCCGACTTCAAGAAGACGATCACTTCCTTCGGCGTCGACGCGAACTGAGAGCTCGTCGTGCGGCGCGCTCCCGCTCCACGGACTATGCTCGGGAGCGAGGAGCGAGCCGCCGAGAATGGCGATCACGTTCGCCTGCCCCGTGTGCGGGGGCACGATCTCGGTTGCCGACGAGAGCGCGGGCGGCCAGGGCCCATGCCCTCACTGCCGCTCGAGCGTCCTCGCCCCCTCCCTCCGGTCCATCACGAACGCCGACCCGCGCTCCGGCGTCTCCCCGGCCGCCCCGCTCGATACCGCGAGCGCACCCACGGTCCTCGTCGGGCCGCCGCTCTCGTCGACGCTGGTGCGCAGCTCCGATGGATCGGTCCCGACGGACACGGCGCTCGCGACGGAGATCGCGCGGGCACGCGCGGACCCGCGGTGCGCGTTCGGGCGCTACCTCATCCTCGGTGAGCTCGGCCGCGGCGGAATGGGAGTCGTCCACCGCGCGTGGGACGAGCGGCTCCGGCGCATCGTGGCGCTGAAGACGCTCCAGGCCGACCTCGACGGCTCGTCGGCCGAGGTCGCGCTCGATGCCCTCCATCGCTTCCAGAGAGAGGCCGAGGCCGTCGCGCGGCTCCGCCACCCGAACATCGTCGCCGTCCACGAGGTCGGCGAGCTCAAGGGCCGGCACTTCATCGCGATGGATTACATCGAGGGAGTCACGCTCGCGCGGCGGCTCCAGGCCGGAGAGAAGAAGAAGGATCCGGGAGGCGGCGGGGCGAGCCGGCTCCCTCTCACGAAGGCCATCGAGATCGTCCGAGACGTCGCGCGAGCCGTCCACCACGCGCACGAGCAGGGAGTCGTGCACCGCGATCTGAAGCCGCAGAACATCATGCTCGACGGGAGCGCCCGGCCGTTCGTCCTCGACTTCGGCCTCGCAAGGATCGGAGGAGCGCGCTCTCACGTCACGCGGTCGGGCACGACGCTCGGGACGCCCGCTTACATGCCACCCGAGCAGGCCGACACGAGGGGCGAGGTCGACGCGAGGAGCGACGTCTACTCGCTGGGAGCGACGCTCTACCACGTCCTC
>JACQDU010000501.1 GCA_016200955.1 bacterium | reverse complement strand
GCGCCCGAGGCTCGCGCGAAGCTCGAGGAGCTTCGCTCGAAGGAATGACCGGGAGAGGGTATCTTCTAGAGACCGCGCGAGCAGGTGGAGAGTCTTCATGCGCCGACACAGGTCGAAGGGCAACGACAAGGACCGGGACGACGACGAGCCGAGAGCTTCCTCGAACAACGTCCCTCTCATAGCAGGCGCCGTCGCGATCGGCGTCCTCGTCATGGGAGCGCTCGTCATCTCGAGCCAGAAGGCGCCCGAGCCGGTCGCGACCGAGGACTCGACGCCCGACCCCGCGCCGAAGAAGAAGGACCAGCCGCCCGCTCCAGCTCCGGCGCCCAGGGACGGCGACGCGACGAGGAGAGCGCAGCTCCGCTTGCTGCTCGACGACGCCACGAGCTGCCTCGCTCGCAGGAACTTCCCCGAGGCGCGGAAGAAGATCGCCGCGGTGAGGGCGCAGGCCGTCTCTCCCGCCGACGCGGACGCGCTCAAGCAGGCGGACTCCCTCGAGCGCGACGTGAACGCGAAGCAGAAGGAGGACGAGGAGAAGGAGAGCTCGACCCGGCCCGAGCCCGACCCTTCGCCCACGCCGGCCCCGACGCCGAAGAACGACCCGACGCCGCCTCCTCCTCCGGCTCCCACGGTCTCGCCGCAGGAGAGCGCGAAGGCTTACGCGACCATGCGCGGCATCCTCGATCCTCACCTCGCTCACCTCGAGATCGAGGACGCGCAGAAGATCCTCGGCGCGCCGCCCGAGCTCTCCGGGCAGCAGGCGAGCGACCTCGCGGACGACAAGGCCGCGGCGGCCGCGATCACGAAGGTCCTCGACCTCGCGGCGGCGACGATCAAGAAGGCCGGCACGGGGGAGCAGACGTTCACGCTCTGGGCGCAGAACAAGAAGCTCACGTGCCGCGTGAGGAAGATCGAGGGCCAGGACCTCACCTACACCGTCGTCTCGGGCTACGACCAGACGCTCAAGCTGTGCGAGATCGAGGCCGACGAGCTCTGCGCGTTCGCGCGCAAGGACCTCGCGAAGGACCAGAGAGAGGCCTATCTCCTCGGGCGCGGCCTCATCTTCTATTACGCCAGCGACGACCCGAAGGCCAGGAAGGCGCTCTCGGAGAAGGAGCTCTCGCAGAACGCGACCGCGAAGGGCTTCCTCGCGCGGATCGCTCGCGACCCGGTGAGGCAGCCGCCGGCCGAGGGCTCGCCCGCGACTCCCCCGAACGTCCCGAACCCGGCGAACCCGGCGAACCCCGCGAACCCCGCGAAGCCCGATCCCAAGGCGGACGATCCCGCGAGCAGGGACCTCACCGCGGACCTCGCGAACCTGCGAGCGCTGCTCCACGTGCCGCCTTCCTCCGACGGGAACGGGCGCGTGGGCCTGCGCTACAAGTTCGGCGACGACGCCGAGTGCGCCGACTGGGAGGGCCAGGGAACCGAGATGTGCGAGCGCGACACGCGCTCCGGGAAAGGCCTCGTGACCTCCGTCGTCTCGAACCAGGGAGCCTGGGTCTTCCTGAAGCCCAACTTCAAGGGCGATTTCACGATCACCGCGAACGTCACGACGAACGGCGCGACCTCCGGCTCGGACCTCGTCTTCTTCTGCGGCTGGAACGGGAAGAAGGCGACCGGCGCGCGCTGGACGGGCGAGATCGTCGAGCTCGACGCGAGCGGCGGCTCGAAGGCGAAGGGCGGGCAGCTCGTCGACGTGGACAAGAAGTTCCGCGGGAACAGCAACAACAACTTCAAGCTCGTGCGCGAGGGGACGCGCGTGACTTACTGGCTCGACGGCCTCCAGCTCGGCCAGCCCGCGACCATGCAGCCCACGGAAGGCAAGGCCGGCTTCTACCTCTACGCGCGCCGCTTCGTGCTGAACTCCTACGAGATCAGCGCCCAGCTCGGCGACAACAAGAAGAAGTAGGGGCGCCCGGATCGCTTCGCGCGAGGGCTTCTCCTCGCGACCGATGAAGAGTACGGAGCGAACGCTCCCCGCGTAAGAAGGGGAGCTTACGGCGATTCCTCGCGGCACGGAAGCTGCACTTCACCTCTCTCGCCCAGGGACCGCGGTCGCCGCCGCGGTGGGCGGAAGGCCTCGGCGACGGCGCGTCGCGCGAGGCGGGACGGGAGAGGAATCGCATGGGTCGTCGCGCGTGCGCGCGGAAGCGCGGTCTCGGAGGTTCGTCGTTCGCCTGGTGGATCGCTCTCGCGGGTCTCGGCGCGGTCGCTGGCTGCGCGCCGTCCTCGGGAGGCACGGGAGCCGCTCCGCCCCAGGTTGCGCCTTCGAACGTCGTCCTGACGAGGGTCGGGGGAGACTCCCAGTCCGGGATCCGCGCGGCCTTCCTGCCCGATCCCCTCGTCGTGGCGGTCCAGGACGGGAAGTCGAACCCGATCGCGCGAGTCCCCGTGAGCTTCGAGGTCACCTCGGGCGATGCATGCCTCACGCTGAGCCGGACGTACAGCGACTCCAAGGGTCTCGCGGTCGCGAACGTGACCTGCGGGCAGACCATCGGCCAGCGCACGATCGCCGCGCGCGCGGGGAACGCGTCCGTCAGCTTCACCGTGACGACGACGGAGTACCAGGGATCGCGCCTCGTGCTCGAGGGCTTCCCCGGGACGATCGTCGCCGGGACGACGGCGAGCTTCACGCTCACCGCGCGCGACGCGGACGGACACCAGGCCGTGGCCTACCACGGCACGGTGAGCTTCTCGTCGGGAGACTCCATGGCCTCGCTTCCCGGGAGCTTCACGTTCCAGGACTCCGACAAGGGCACGCACACGTTCTCCGCGACGCTGAGGAGCGTCGGGACGTGGTCGATCAGGGCGGTCGACGCCGCGGACTCCACGATCGCGGGAGAGCTCGGGCCGATCACGGTCGTCCCGATGCCCGTCGCGTCGCTCACCGTGAGCGGCTTGCCCGATCCGCTCGTCGCGGGAGCGTGCTCCGACGTCGTCGTCCGGGCCTTCTACGCCGACGGCACGATCGACCCCTACTACACGGGGACGATCACGTTCTCGACGACCGACTCCGACGCGGGAGCGAGGGTGCCGTGGCCCTACACGTTCTCGCCCGCGGACGCTGGAGCACACCGCTTCTCCCAGGCCGTCGTCTTCCCGACGGCGGGGAAGCAGACGATCACGGCAAAGGACTCCATGAGCTCGCTAGCGGCGTCGCAGACGGTGAGCGTGGCGCCGAGCATCCGCGTCACGTCCTTCACGAGCACGAAGGCGGCGATCCAGGGAACGGCCGCGCTCGCGTGGACCGTGAGCGGGGCTCCCACCAAGCTCACGCTCGATCCCGGCAGCCTGGACGAGACCGGGAAGACGACCGACACCGTGACGCCGTTCCCGGCGCCGCCCAAGGTCGTCGACCCGCGCGCCTGCTACGAGATCACGGCGACCAACGCGGCGTACCCCGGCCGCTCGGCCGAGCTCGCGCAGGCGGCGTCGGGCGGCGGCTCGGGCGACGACGCGGCCGCGGCCGTCGCCGCCTTCCCCGACGGGAGCACGGTCGTGGTCGGCTCCTTCTCGGGGAGCGCCGTGTTCGGGACGTCCGCGCTCTCGTCCTCCGGCGGCACCGACGCCTTCGTCGCGCGCTACGACTCGGACGGCACGCTCGCGTGGGCGCAGCGGATCGGCGGCTCCGGCGACGACGCCGCGCTCGGCGTCGCCGCGTTCGCCGACGGGACCGCGGTCGTCACGGGCTACTTCTCGGGCTCCGCGAGCTTCGACTCGCAGACGACGCTCGCGTCGGGCGGGGGAAATGACGCGTTCGTCGCGTCGTTCAGGAAGGACGGCAGCCTCGCCTGGGCGAGGAGCGCCGGCGGCACGGGAGACGACTCCGCTCGAGCGGTCTCGGGCTTCCTCGATGGGAGCTCGACGGTCGTGGGCTCGTTCGCGGGCACGGCGAGCTTCGGCGGCCTGAGCCTCGCGTCCGCCGGAGCGAGCGATGTCTTCGTCGCGCGGTACGGCCCGAGCGGGAGCCTCCTCTGGGCGAGGAGCGCGGGCGGCGCGGGCGACGACGCCGCCCTCGGAGTCGCCGTGAGGCCCGACGGGAGCTCGATCGTGACCGGCTCCTTCCAGGGAGCCGCGACGTTCGGCTCCTTCTCGCTCGCCTCTCCCGCCGCCACGGGCGCGTTCTTCGCGAGCTACCGGAGCGACGGGACCGTCCAGTGGGCGAAGGCGATCTCGGGGACCGGCGACGTCGCCGGAGCGGGAGCCGCCGCCTTCGCCGACGGAAGCTTCGTCCTGACCGGCCGGTTCGCCGGCGTCGCGGGGTTCGACGCGAGCACGACGCTCGCGTCGGCCGGAGCGTCCGACGCGTACGTCGCTCGTTACTCCCAGAACGGGACGCTCGTCTGGGCCCTCGCGGCAGGAGGCACGGGCGACGACTCTGGCTCCGCCGTCTCGTCCTTCCCGGACGGGAGCTGCGCGGTCTCCGGGTCCTTCCACGGAAACGCGACGTTCGGAGGGACCTCCCTCGGCTCCCAGGGAGGCTCGGACGCCTTCCTTGCGTGCTACGACGCCGCGGGAGCGGTCGTCTGGGCGAAGGGGCTCGGCGGCGGCTCGGACGACGCGGCGCTCGGAGTCGCCGGCTTCTCCGACGGGAGCTGCGCCGTGGCGGGCTCGTTCCAGGGCACCGCGGCGCTGGCTCCGGGAGTCGCGCTCGACTCGGCGGGAGGCGTGGACGCGGTCCTCGCCCGGTTCCGCCCGATGAACTACCTCATGCTGGAAGTCCGTCCTCACGGCTTCGACACGGCGACCGCGTCGGGCGGTGCGACGAAGCACTTCTGCTACACCGCGGGCGTCGCGGCGTTGCCCGACGGAGGCACGCTCGCGACGGGAGTGTACATCTCGGCGACGGGGCCGCTCGTGCTCGGCGCCTCGACGCTTCCGGCCACCTCCGTGCAGACGCCGTTCCTCATCCGCTTCGACCCGGACGGCACGATCGCGTGGGCGGCGTCGGCGCCGACGACCGACTTGTGTTACGTCTACGGCGTCGCGGTCTACGCCGACGGGAGCTCGGTCATCGTGGGAGACCTCGGATATTCTCCCGTGACGTTCGCGCCGACGATCGTGCTCGACACCGGCGGGATGTTCCTGGCGCGCTACGCGCCGGACGGCACCTGCACGTCCGCGGTCGCTTACCCGGGCGTCGACCAGTACCCGAAGGGAGTGTGCACCTTCCCGGACGGGAGCTGCGCCGTCGCGAGCTCGACGATGGGCGCCGACTTCGGCGGGGGATTCACCGTGACGCCGACCGGCATCGTCGAGGCCTACGTCGTCCACCTGAAGACCGACGGGACGCCCGACTGGCTGCAGGCGAGCAGCGGGATCGACTACGGGTTCGGGATCGGCTCCGTGACCCACGGGCTCTCGATCGCCGCGTTCTCCGACGGGAGCTGCGTCGCGACCGGCGACTACTCGATCTCGGCGAAGTTCGGCTCCACGACCCTCACGGACCCGCGCTCGATCTCGAACCCGAACCTGTGGGTCGTGCGCTTCAAGGCCGACGGGACGGTCGACTGGGCGAAGGACACGGTCGAGCCGTCGACGAGCCTCGGGTTGAGCTCGTGCTCCGGCCGGAGCGTGAGCGCCGCGCCCGACGGGAGCGTCATCGCGTGCGGTTACATGAAGAACGACCTCACGTTCGGGAAGGGCGACACGAACGAGACGACGCTGTCCACGCCCACGAGCTTCGCTCCGTTCGTCGCGAAGTACAACTCGGACGGCACGCTCGCGTGGGCGAAGATGCCGACGACCACGACCCTGGGCCGCGGCGCCAGCGCCTCCGTCTTCCCCGACGGATCCGTGGTCGTGGGCGGGATCTTCACCGGCACGATCGACTTCGGGTCGGGAACGTCGCTCACCTCGACCTCCACGACCAGGTCCGACGGCTTCATCGCGCGCTTCGGCTCCGACGGGTCGGTGAAGTGGGCGAAGAGCGCCGCGAGCTCG
Organism: bacterium; assembly: GCA_016200955.1. GTDB lineage: Bacteria > Planctomycetota > J058 > J058 > JACQDU01 > JACQDU01. The sequence goes on along the minus strand of JACQDU010000501.1, from coordinate 4,645 downwards.
ACCGGCGTCCTCGTCTCGGGAGTCGCGGCCTTCCTCGACGGGAGCTCGACGATCGTCGGCCGCTTCAACACGAGCGTGGCGCTCGGGACCGGCGAGCCCGCCGCGAAGACTCTCGTGGGCTCGACCTCGACCGACCTGTTCTTCGGGAAGTTCTTCGACCCGTAGGCTCGCTCAGGGCAGGGCGAGGAGCCCCTCGAGGAAGCGGAGCGCCTGCCGCACTCGCCGCGAGCGGCCGGCGGGTGCGGGCTCGGGGCCGCGAGCGGCCGCGGCCAGCGCTCTCGCCGCCTGGAGGAGAGCGCGAGCCTCCTCGGGGCGTCCGGCTCCTGCGGCCTCGCGGCTCCGCCCGACCTCGAGCGTCGCTCGCTGGAGCGCGGCGATCTCCGCCGCGAACCCGTGGAGGCCCGTCGAGCTCGCCAGGATCGTGTCGGCGGCGTCGAGCGCTCCGGTCGCTTCCCTGGTGCGGCGCAGGGCCGCTTCCGTCGCTCCGAGGCATCCCAGGAAGAAAGCCTCGCTGCTCCGGTCGGCGATCTCGCGCGTCCAGGCGACGACGCCCGAGTAGAGAGAGCGAGCCTCCTCGAGGCGTCCGGTGAGCGCAAGGATGTGCGCGACGTTCGCCTCGAGCGCCTTCTTCAAGTGAGGCGAGGTCGCCTGAGCGAGCGCCCTCTCGAAGCAGGCGCGCGCGTCCTCGAGCCGCCCCTCGTCGAGCAGGAGCTGTCCTTGGTCGTAGAGGAGGCGCCGCTCGCGCTCGACGTTGCCGATCCGCCGGGCGATCGCCTGCGCCGCTTCGAAGGAGGCGCGCGCTTCGCGGTGGCGCCCCTCGTCCAGGTCCACGCCCCCCAGGTTCGAGAGGACCTGGCACTCCGTCGCGAGGTCCGCGAGCTCCCGCGCGATCGCGAGCGCCTCTTCGTAGCACGAGCGCGCCCGCTCGAGGAGCCCCCTCTGGGCGAGGCAACTGCCGAGGTTCGAGAGCGCGATCCCCTGGTTCTGCCGGTCGCCGAGCTCCAGCCGGATCGCCAGCTCCTGCTCGAGGCAAGCGACCGGCTCGGCGATGAGCCCGCGCCGCACGCCGGCGTTCGCGAGCGCGTTCAGGAGGAGCGCCTCGGCTGCGCGGTCGCCTTGCTCGCGGGCGCGGGCGAGCTCCCGCTCGAGCTCGGGCGATCGGCTCTCCCGCCCCTCGCCGAGGTCGAGCGCCGAGAGCCTGCAACGGGCCTCGACCTCGGTCTTCCGGTCGCCCGAGCCGAGGGCCAGCGCGAGCGCCTCCTCCAGGTCGCGGCGCCCGAGCACGGCCTCGCCTCGCCGGCAGAGAGCATCTCCCCGCGCGGAATGGACCGCGGCGCGGAGAGCATCCGGGGCGTCCTTGGCGCACGCGTGCGAGAGCGCGGCGTTCGCGAGGTCGAGGAGCGCGCCCACGGGGCCGCGCGTCTCGAGGAGGACCGGGACGAGCGCGACGACGGCGCCGAGCGCTCGCGTCGCGGCCTCGCCGCTCGCGGGAGCGCGGGCGAGCGCGTCCTCGTGGACCGCCACGAGGTTGTCCTGCTCGAGCGAGAGCCGGCGCAGCCGCTCGGCTCCTCCGTGGGCGTCGCTCGAGCGAGCCCACTCGCGCCCGACGCGCAGGAAGTGCTCGGCGTGGCGGTCGAGCGCGCCGCGCGCGAGCGGCGATTCGGCGAGCTTCTCCCGGGCGTACTCGCGGATGCTCTCGTAGAGACCGAAGCGCCGCTCGCCTGGAAGACCGGGCGGCTCGTAGGAGCGGACGAGCGACTTCTCGCAGAGGGCCTGGAGGACGTCCACGATCCAGGGAGCGTCCGGGAGCGCGGCGAGGTCGAGCACGGCCTCGGCCGAGTCGAGCGAGAAGCCGCCGCGGAAGACGGCGCACTGCGCGAGCGCGGTCTTCTCCCAGGTCTCGAGCAGGTTCCACGACCAGTCGATCGTCGCGCGGAGGGTCGCGTGGCGCGCGTTCGCGTCGGCGCGCCCGCTCGCGAGGAGGTCGAAGCGCCGCGGGAGCCGCTCGAGGAGCTTCCTCGGCCCGAGCACGTTCGTCCGCGCCGCGGCGAGCTCGATCGCGAGCGGCATCCCGTCGAGCCGCCGGACGATCTCCGCGATCACGGAGCGCTCCTCGGGCGAGGGCGCGTAGTCGTGCCGCGCCGCGCGGGCTCGCTCGAGGAAGAGCTGGACCGCCTCCGACGGCGTGGTGTCGTCGCCCGGTTCCGGGAGCGAGAGGGGCTCGAGCTCGTAGGCGACCTCTCCTCGGAGGCGGAGGAGCTCGCGCGATGTGACGAGGAAGCGAGCCTCGGGCGCGGCCTCGAGCCAGCGCGCGACCGTCGCGGCGGCGTGCGCGACGACCTGCTCGAAGTTGTCGAGGATCACGAGGACCCGGCCGCGCCCGCGGATCGCGTCGCCGAGCCGCGCCGCGACTTCGGCGCTCGAGGCGCCCGCGGTCAGGGCCACTCCGAGCGCGTCGCCCACCGACGCGAGGATCCCGTCGAGCCTCTGCGCCTCGCAGAGGTCGCAGAACCAGACGCCGCCCTCGGAGGAGAGGCTCGCCGCCTGCTCGGCGCCGTAGCGAGAAGCAAGGCGAGTCTTCCCCGTCCCGCCCGGCCCGGTCAGCGTCACGAGCCGGTCTCCTCTCGCGAAGAGAGCGTGGACGGCATCGAGGTCGGCTCTCCTGCCGACGAAGGCCGTCGAGTGCGGGAGGAGGTTCGTCTTCCCCGACCTCGCCGCGCCGCGGAGCATGTCGGCCGAGACGCGGCCGCCCTCGGCCTCGCCCGCGCGCGAGGGGACCCTGGGGTCTCGCGTCTCGAGCGCCCGCGCGAGCGCCGCGGCGTCGGCGTACCGCTCCCACGGATTCCGGGAGAGCGCGGACATGACGATGCGGGCGAGCCACGCGGGGACGGAGGGCTCCACGCTCTCCAGGGGAGTGATCTCGCCCCCGCGGACACGGTCGATGAGCTCGATCATCGTCTCGCCGGTCACCGGAGCGCGGCCCGACGCGCACTCGTAGAGGACGGCGCCCAGCGAGTAGACGTCGGACTGCGGCCCGACGGACCTCGAGTCGCGCATCTGCTCGGGCGCGGCGTAGGCGGGCGTCCCGAGGAAGCTCCCGTCGTGAGAGAGCGTCAGGCTCGCGCCCTTCTCCGCGAGGTTCGTCCTGGGGGAGCGGCCCTCGCTCGACGAGACGGTCGCGCAGCGTGCCGCCCGTGAGGAGCGGCATGACGATGAACGGACCCTCGACCGTCGTCCCGCCGTCGAGGATGGGCACGAAGCCCTCGACCTCTCCCAGCGACTCGAGGAGCCGCCGCTCGCGCTCGAAGCGAGCGACGCTCGCCGCGCCCGGGAGCGCCTTGAGCACCTTGAGCGCGACCTCGCGCTCGCCGTCGGGAGCGCGCGCCCGGAGCACGATGCCGACTCCGCCGTGGCCGATCCTCTCGACGACGCGGTAGGGACCGATCCAGCTCCCGGGCGACGCGAACGCGCCGCCCGCTCCCGCGTGCTCGATCGGGCTCGTGGGCTGGTGCGTCCGCCCCTTCTCGCCTTCGGGCTTCGGGCCCTCGGGCATCGCGCTCCTCCGCCCTAGTCTAGCCCGCCTCGAGCGGGCGCTGCGACCGCGTCAGGAGCCGAAGATCCGCGCCTCCCATCCCGGGGCGAGGCGGTACGTCGTCTTCTTCCCGCGGCCCACGCGGACGAGGACGCCCTTCGCGACGAGCTCGCTCAGGTCGCGCCACGCGGTCAGGTTCGAGACGCGCTCGTGCTCGGCGTAGTCGGCGTTCCTGATCTCTCCCTCGGCCCGCAGGCGGTCGATGAGAGCGAGCTGGCTGTCGTTGAGCTCGACCGAGCCCGCGTAGACGGAGCCGCGCTCGGGGAGAGGCGGAGCCTCGCGGCGGAGCGGTGCCTCGAGGACGACGTGCTCGGGCCGGATCGGCCCGGGCCCGGCGAGGGCGAGCGCGCGGTCGATGCAGTTCTTGAGCGCTCGCACGTTCCCGGACCACGGGTCCGCGAGGAGCCGCTCCATGACGCCGGGGGCGAGGACGCGGTCCGCTTGCCCGGCGCGCGCGAGGAGGTGAGCCACGAGGTCGGGGATGTCGTCGAGCCGCTCGCGCAGGGGAGGGAGAGCGATCGTGAAGACGTTCACGCGATAGTAGAGGTCCTCGCGGAAGCTGCCGGCGGTCACGAGCGCCGCGAGGTCGGCGTTCGATGCGGCGACGACGCGCACGTCGACCTTCCGCACCTCGTGCCCTCCGAGCGGCCGGACCTCGCCCGTCTCGAGCACGCGGAGGAGGTCGGCCTGGAGCTTCGGGCTCGCGTCCTGGAGCTCGTCCAGGAAGAGAACGCCTCCGCTCGCCCGCTCGAAGGCGCCCGTGTGAGCGCGGACCGCTCCGGTGAAGGCGCCCGCGGCGTGACCGAAGAGCTCGCTCTCGAGGAGACTGTCCGTGAGGGCCGCGCACGAGAGCGGAACGAACGGCCCGGCCGAGCGCGCGCCGTGGGAGTGGATCGCTCGCGCGACGAGCTCCTTCCCCGTCCCGCTTTCTCCCAGGACGAGGACGGTCGCCGTCGTCTCGACGGCTCGGTCGAGGAGACGGAGGGGCTCGGCGATCTTCCGGCTCTTCCCGACGATCTCGGAGTAAGGGTGTCGCGTCTCGGGTCTCTCGTG
>JACQDU010000500.1 GCA_016200955.1 bacterium | reverse complement strand
TACGAGCTCGTCGGATCGCCCTCGGGTGAGCGCGAGCCCGAGACCGCCGATGGCTTCCTCAGCCGCGGTCTGCGACGCGCCGACCACAAGGACCTCGACGGCGCGATCTCGGACTTCGACCGCGCGATCCAGCTCGAGCCGCGCAACACGGCGGGCTTCATTCGCCGCGGGATCGTGCGCATGAAGAAGGGCGACGCGGACGGTGCGATCGCGGACCAGAGCCAGGCGATCGAGCTCGATCCACGGTGCTCCACCGCGTACACGAATCGCGGCTCGGCTCGCAACCTGAAGGGCGACCTCGACGGCGCGCTCGCCGACTTCCGCCGCGCGATCGAGCTGGACCCGCGGAGCGCCCTCGCGTTCCTGAACCGCGGACGCGCGCGCGAGACGAAGGGCGACATCGAGGGCGCGCTCTCGGACTACGGGCGCGCGAGCGAGCTGGACCCGAGGTACACGAACGCCTTCCTGTGCCGGGGAGACCTGCGGCTGGCGAAGGGCGATCTCGAGGGCGCCGCTGCCGACTTCGCCCGCGCGATCGAGCTCGACCCCAAGAGCTCGCAGGCCTTCAACAAGCGCGCTCTCGTCAAGCAGAGGAGAGGCGACACGGAGGGCGCCACGGCGGACTGGACGCGCGCGATCGAGCTCGACCCCAAGTACGCGATCGCCTACGCGAACCGTTGCCTCGCGCGCCAGGAGCGGGGCGACCTCGACGGCGCGCTCCTGGACGCGAACCGCGCGGTCGAGCTCGACGGCAAGAACCCCGCGTTCTTCTTCAACCGGGGGATCGTCCGGCGCGGAAAGGGCGACCTCCTCGGGGCGCTCGCCGACTACGACCGCGTGGTCGAGCTCGACCCCCGCGACTCGCACGCTCTCACGAACCGCGCGTCCACGCGAGCGGCCCTGGGCGACCTCAAGGGAGCGATCGCCGACTGCGACCGCGCGATCGAGGTCGATCCGCGCGACACCGTGGCCGTGAAGAGCCGCGGTCTCTACCGGGCCGACTCGGGAGACCGGAAGCACGCACGGGAAGACCTCGCGCGCTTCCTCGAGCTCGCTCCGGGCGAGCCCGAGGCGGCCGCGATGCGGGAGGCGATCGAGAAGCTCAAGGATCCGTGAGCCGCGCTGCCCCGCGATGGAGCACAATGAGCGCGTGAGCCAGAGACGGAGGGGGAGCGTCCTCTCGTTGCTCGGGCCCGAGACGCTCGGGCCGGGCTTCGAGCGGCTCCTCGTCCTCCTGCTCGTCGTCCTGGGAGTCACGCAGGTCTACGCGAACCTGCGGCCTCGCGTGCCCGAGGGGATCCCCGCGCGGGACTCGATGCAAGAATTCCTGGAGAGCTCGCGGGGAGCGAGCTGGGCCGGGCCGTTCCTCATCGTGCTCCTCCTCGCCGGGACGGCCGCGGCCGTCTTTCTCCACGGAGGGTTCTTCCTCGAGAAGCTCCGGGCCAAGGAGAAGGACGAGCCGCTCGACGATCCGCTGCGCGAGCCGCCTCCGTGGGGCCTCGTGCACGTGGGGATCGCGCTGTTCGGGGCTCAGGTCATCCTGGGCCTCGCGGGGCTGGCGCTCTCGCCTCCGGCTCTCGTCGAGCGAAGCTCCGGTGAGCGGATCCTCCTCGGGGCAAAGCCGACGACGGTGGGCGCGGCGAAGGACCGCTTCGAGCTCGAGTACTGGCCGCAGCACGGGTTCGTCGCGCGGGGCGCGGAAGGAACCGAAGCGCAGGTCGCGGTGAACGGCTCCCGCGTCCCGCCCGGCTCGGCGCGTCTCCTCGAGCGCGGGGACGAGCTGCGCGCGGGCCCGGTCGTCTACGTCCTCGAGACGCCGTCTCTCGCGAGGAAGATGCTCGTGAGCGCCTTCGGGAGCCTCGTCGTGATCGCGTTCGTGCTGGCGCTCGTCCACGCGATGGGAGGGAGCGCACGCGATGTCGGGCTGACTCCCGACGGCCTGCTTCGGGAGACCGGGCGCGGCGCGCTCCACTACCTCGCGTGCGTGCCCTTGTTCTTCGCGGCCGTCCTCCTCTCGTACACTCTCTGCAGAGCACTCTCCGTGCCCTACGAGGAGCACCCGATCCTGCGAGAGCTCGTGAAGGAGCCGAGCCTCGCGACGCTCGCGAGCGTCGTGTTCTACGTCGTCCTCCTGGGACCCTTCACGGAGGAGCTCATCTACCGCGGCCTCCTCCTGAGAGCGCTCAGGCGGCCGGTTACGGGGCGCGTGGCGACCGTCGTGGTC
>JACQDU010000499.1 GCA_016200955.1 bacterium | reverse complement strand
TCAGGACGGCTTCGAGGAGCTCTCCCACGAGGTCGGGGCCGAGAGCGTCGAGGTGGATCTCGTGAGCGAGGAGGTAAGCGGGGAAGCCGGCGTAGAGCGCGGATAGGAGCTGCACGATCCCTTGCCTGACGGCGCCCTCGCGGTCGAGGCTCTCCTTGATCGGCTTGCCTGTCTTCGCGTCGAGCGCGATGAAGTTCCTGAGCCAGTCGTAGCGCGAGCGCTTCGCGGCCGAGGACGCGATCGCTCCCTCGGCCTGGAAGCCGAACAGCTTTCCTCCCGGGTCGAGCGGTCCGTAGCAGTAGAGCGGCGTGCCGAGCGGGTCGCGCGCCCGCGGCGCCTCGCGCCAGTCCTGGCCGAGCACGTGCTCTCCGAGCGCGTAGCGGAAGCCGAGCGCGTTCGCGGCCGGAACGGCCGTCTCTCCGATCACGTCGAAGTGAGCGTTGATCGTCTTACCCAGCACGAGCCCCGTCGCGGCGACGTCTCTCGCGATCCTCGCGCGGTGGGCGTCCATTTCCTCGAGCGAGAAGGAACGGCCTCGGGGCGCGTCGAACCAGATGAACTTCTCCGCCTCGAAGGCGTGCGGCGAGACGGAGCAGCCCCGCTTGCTCGCCTCCACGAGAGGACGGACGGCTCTCTCTCCCGCACGGAGCCAGTCGTCGTGGAACGTGCCGATCGACGGGAGGATCCCGTTCTTCTCGAACGCGGGGAGCCACGAGAGGCCTTCTCTCCCGCTCACATCATCGATGCGAGCCGAGATGAGAGGCGGGAGAGGATCGCGCCAGTCCTTCCGTCCGAGCGCAAGGTCGATCGCGTCGGAGAGCACGCAGCCCCATGAGCTCGCCATGAAGTTCGGGGCGAGCACACCGGCGTCAAAGATGACCCCACCCGTCTCCGGATTGGCAAAGGCGCGCAGTCGCGGCGAGGGGGGCTCGCCGAACACCCGCGCCAGCGTCGCATGTTTCTCGTCGCGGAGCTGATGGAGCGACGTGATGTGGTCGACCGCGCTGAGGCTAGCCCCCGAAGACACGAGCAAGAGCTCTCCCTTCGAGACGAGCAAGAGGGCGTCGACGGACCCCTTCGGCGCGAAGTCGTCGCTCGTCGCCGTCGCGACCTCGTATCTCGCTTCCCAATGGTTCAGGAGTGCAAAGAGTCGAGCCCGATGCGTCGAGGCTCTCGGCTCCGTCATGATGCGAAGCGCCGCGCCGGGCGTCGGCCGCGGCTCGCTCGATGCCAGAGACGGCATCGCTTCTTCGATGACTCCTTCCTGCCACGCGAGCCGCTTCTCCGCGGAGCACTGCAAGCGAGGCGTCATGACCTTCCGGAAGAAAGGGCTCGTCCGGTAGAGACGCCAGGCGAGGAAGGCGGCGCGCGAGCCGATCGTCACCGCTCGCCTCTCCCGAACAATGAGCGCACGGCGTCCAGGAACGTCGAGACGCCCTTCGTCGTCGAGAGGATCTCTTTGAGAGCGACCTGGCTCTCCCAGTCGAGCCACGCGCCGTGAGAGAGGCAGCGGTCGACCCGGAGCGAGCGGTCGTCGTAAAGGAAGACGAACTCCGCCGAGTGGCTCCCGCAGATCACGCAAGCGCCGGCGCCCTTCCGCGAGGTCTCGAGCGCGTCGGGAGCGCCGTATTCCTCGAGGAAGCGGCGAGCGATCCTCACGGTCTCGCGCACGGGGCTCTTGTCGGCCATGGCGGCGACGAGGGACTCGAGCTCGTTCGGGTCGAACCAGAGGCCGTGGCACTTCTCGCACGCATCGAGCTCGATTCCCGAGAGGAGCTTGACCCGGAGCTCGAGGCGGCAGCGCGGGCACGTCCGCGCGCCCGACGGCGCCGCCGCGGCGGGGAGGCTCTCTCTCGTGGACTCGTTCTTCTCCGGTGCGGGAGCGACGGGAGAAGGCGCGTCGGTCGCCGGGATCACGCGAGCTTTCACGAGGCCTTCTCGCAGCTCTTTGAGCAACGCGCTCGCGGAAGGGAAGCGTCGGTCGGGCTCCGGCGCGAGGGCCTTGAGCGCGACCTTGTCGAAGACTCGCGGGAGCTCGGGGCGCACGGTCGAGGGCGGCGCGAAGCGGCCGACGGGCCGTTCTCCCACGAGGCTCTCGTAGAGAAGGACGCCGAACGAGTAGAGGTCGGCGCGCGCGTCGGGCTCGCGGCCGCGGCGCTGCTCGGGCGCCATGTACTCGAGCGTGCCTCCCGCCGCGTTCGCGTTCGTCACGAGGAAGGACTGCGAGAGGAGCACTCCCTCGAGCTCGCGCGAGGCTCGCCCGAGGCCGAAGTCCGTGAGCTTGGGCACTCCCCGGTCGTCGAGGAGCACGCTCTCGGGCTTGAGATCGCGGTGCACGATCCCGTGAGAGTGCGCGTGCTCGAGCGCGAGGAGGACGGGCGAGAGGACCTCCCAGGCGCGCACGGGCTTCATGGGGCCGCGCGCGAGCTCCTCTCTCAGGCTTCCTCCCGACATGAGCTCCATGAGGAAGTAGGGCGGGTCGTGCACGAGAGAGAGCCCGAGCGCTCGCACGATGTGAGGGTGCTCGAGCCGGTGCTGGATGATCCCCTCGCGGCGGAGGATCTCCTGACAGCGGCGGTCGAGCGGGATCTTCGCGGCGCAGAGTCGGTCCTCGAAGGCGAGGTGGCGCGCCTTCCAGACCTCGCCGAAGCCGCCCTTCCCGAGGAGGGAGACGAGCTCCCACTCCGCTCCGAGGCGGAGGCCGCTCGCGAGAGCCGTCGCCCCTTCGGCCATGGACGCATTCTACTCGTCCCTCGCGCTGCCGGCCGCTCGCGGCACGTGGTAGCTTCTCCGCCTCACGGGAGGAAACATGATCGGCGAGGTCTCACCCAAGGACGCGAGCGCGATCTTCGACGAGGGCGGAGCGATCCTCCTCGACGTGAGGACGGCGGAGGAGTTCGCGAACGGCCATCCCGCGGGCTCGTGGAACATCCCGGTCATGAGCGCGGGCCCTCGCGGCATGCAGCCGAACCCCGACTTCCTCGCGGTCGTGCAAGCCGCCGTCCCGAAGGACCGGAAGGTCCTCGTCTCGTGCATGTCGGGCCAGCGCTCGATGCGGGCGTGCCAGATCATGGCTGAGAGCGGCTACCAGGACCTCGCGAACGTGAGCTCCGGTTACGGCGGCAAGCGCGACATGTTCGGCCGGACGACCGAGCCGGGCTGGCTCGCGCTCAATCTGCCCATCGAGAGCGGTCAGCCCCGGGACCGGTCCTACGACGACTTGAAGAAGAAAGCGGGCGTCTGAGCCGACCCCGCTCCGGCGCGAGAGCGGGCCGCTGGCGCGCGCGCGGCCGCGCGACCATCGTCTCGTGGGCCGGTCGGGTGCATGGAACTCGCGATCGCTTGCTCGAGCTGCGGACGGCCGATCCCGGTGACCCGGGCCGACGCCGGGACGCTCGTCCACTGCCCCGCGTGCGAGCGGCCGACGCGCGCTCCGGCGCTCGAAGCCCTCGAGCCTCCGGCGAACGTGGCGCGGACCGCCCTCGCCCGGACGGCCATCGCTCCCGCTGCGGGCGCGCCGGAGCCCGACGGCTCGGCGCTGTCCCTCGAGGTCGCGAGAGCGCGCGCCGATCCCGCGAAGCGGTTCGGTCACTTCGTCCTCCTCGCGAAGCTCGGAAAGGGCGGCATGGGAGTCGTCCACCGCGCGTGGAACGACCGTCTCCGCCGGGAGGTCGCGCTCAAGACGATCCTCGCCGCGGACGAGGTCGACGAGGAGACGCTCCGGCGCTTCCACCGCGAGGCCGAGGCGGTCGCGCGCCTCCGCCACCAGAACATCGTCTCCGTCTTCGAGGCCGGGGAGATCGCGGGCCAGCATTACCTCGCCATGGAGCTCGTCCGGGGAAGGACGCTCGAGGACCGGCTCCGGCCGCAGAACGACGTCAGGGCGACGACCGCCGTCTGGAACCGCGGCCCCGCGAGGATCCCTCTCAACAAGGCCCTCGAGGCGCTGCGCGACGTCGCGCGCGCCGTCCACTACGCGCACGAGCAAGGCGTCGTCCACCGCGACCTGAAGCCGCTCAACATCATGATCGACGAGAGCGGGCAGGCGCGCGTCCTCGACTTCGGCGTCGCGCACGTGAGCGGGGCGGGGACGAAGCTCACGAAGACGGGAGGTCGCATAGGAACGCTCGTCTACATGGCCCCCGAGCAGGCGGGAGGCGCGCACGTGGACGCCCGCAGCGATGTCTACGCGCTCGGCGCGACCCTCTACGACGTGCTCACGAACCGCCCGCCCTTCGTGGGAGACAGCGAGCTCCAGATCGTCTCCGCGCTCCTGAGGAGCGAGCCCGAGCCGCCCGGGTTGCTGAACCCGCGAGTCGCCGGCGACCTCGAGACGATCTGCCTCAAGTGCCTCGCCAAGGAGCCGGAGCGCCGCTACGCGACGGCGGCCGCTCTCGCGGACGACCTCGATCGCTTCCTCGCGGGCGAGCCGATGAGGCGCGACCGCTCGGCTCGCTCGGCCGAGCGAGGCGCTGGGTGCGGCGGAACCGACTCCTCGCCGCGTCGCTCTCCGTGGTCCTCGCCGTCGTCTTCTCCTCCGCCCTCTACGTCCTCCGCGAGAGGACCCGGCGCGCCGAGGCCGAACGCGAAGCCGCTCGCGAAGAGGCGGCGCGAACGTGGACCGAGTTCGAGGCCGGCCGCCGCTCGACGACCGGAGACCGCGCGCTCGCGCTGGGACTCGACGCGTTCCAGGCCGCCTGGCGCTACTCGGCGCTCTCGGGGGACGCGGAGGCGCGTAAGGCCGCATTCCGCTCCGCCTGCGCTCTCGGCGAGGTCGCGCTCCAGGCGGAGCAGTGGAGCGTCGCGGTCACGGCCTACGAGCGCGCCGCTCGCCTCCACGTCGACGACCCGCGTGCCGCCGCCGGGCTGCGCGAGGTCGACGCCCGCCGCGCTCGCTTGCAGACGGACCACCGGGCCGCCGTCGCCGCCGTCCTCTCGGCCGCGCGTGCCGGCCGGATCGCCGACTTCCCGGGAGGGAGGGACGGCGCGCTGTTCTCTCTCGTCCGGCTCGCGGAGCCTCAGACGGTCAGCATGCTCGCCACCGAGCTCGACGCCGCGAGCCGGATGTTGCGGGAGACGACGCGTTCGCTCTACCTGACGTCGCGGGCTCCGGACATCGAGGGAGCCGCCGAGAGGTGGCGCGCGCTCGCTCCCGGGCAGAAGCCGGACGCGGAGACGGCGGCGATCCTCGCGCGCGCGGGCCTCGAGGTCGAGATGCACGACGACGCTCGCGAGAGGGCGGGACGCGAGCGGTCCTTCCGCGAGATCGCCGCGAGCGCGCAGGGAGCTTCTCTCGGCGAGGCGCGGCTCGACCTCGCGAAGCTCGCCTGCGAGGCGCTCGGCTGGATCGGGATCGCCGACGGAGCCGTGGAGCCGCTCGGGTCCTACCTCGCGTCCGAGGAAGACGAGCTCCGCGCGGCCGTCGCGGCGGAGGCTCTCTGCCGCCTCGGGCGCAGCGCGCCGAGGGCCGTGCGCCTCGCGGAGGCGGCGTGGGAGCGGTTCGGAGTGAACGGTCCTTTCTGGTCCCAGGTCCGCCGCTCCTACCAGCACGCGACGGGTGAGCAGGAGCCCACGACCGCGAGCGGCTACGTGATGCGCGCCTTCCGTCGCCGCGAGTCCGGCGATGCGAGAGGAGCGCTCGAGGACTACGACCGAGCGATCGCGCTCGACCCGAAGGCGTCCCACGCGTTGAGCGCCCGCGCTGCGCTTCGCTGCGACGCCGGAGACATGGAGCGCGCTCTCGCCGACCTGACGCGAGCGATCCAGCTCTCTCCCCAGGACGCAGAGCTCTGGAGCAATCGAGGCGTGGCGCGCGAGAGGGCGCGCGACCTCGACGGCGCGATCGCCGACTACACGCGAGCGCTCGAGCTCGCCCCTCGCCTCGTTCCCGCCCTGTCGAACCGCTCCGGCGCCAGGAGGGACGAGGGCGACCTCGTCGGCGCCCTCGCCGACGCCACGCGAGCGCTCGAGCTCGAGCCGCAGAACCCCGTTTGCTGGCTCCTCAAGGCGGACGTCCTCGAGAAGAAAGACGACCTGGACGGGGCGATCTCGTGCTGCTCGCGCGCCATCGAGCTCGACCCGCGCAACGCCGTCGCCTGGAACCGGCGGAGTCACGCACGCGACACGAGAAGGGACCTCGACGGCGCCCTCGCCGACGCCACGCGCGCCATCGAGCTCGATCCCCGCCCCGCGATCCACTGGATCAACCGCGGCCACGCGCGCTTCGAGAAGGGAGACCTCCAGGGAGCGGTCGCCGACGACACGCGGGCCATCGAGATCGATCCCTCCCAGGCGCAGGCGTGGTCGGACCGCGGGGGCGCGCGCGCCGCGCGAGGCGACTTCGAGAAAGGGATCATCGACCTGACGCGGGCGATCGAGCTCTCGCCTTCGCTCGCGTACGCGTGGCTGAACCGGGGCGTGGCGCGGCAGGCGAAGGGCGACATCGCGGGCGCGATCCGCGACCTCGAGCGCTTCCTCGAGCTCGCGCCCCAGGACTCCGAGGCGCCGAACGTGAAGGCGTTCATCGTGAAGAATCGCCCTCGCTGAGCGTCCATCGTCCCGCGATGCAACTGGTGGCCCGGGTCCGTCTCGGGGAGAATCGTCGGGCGCTCGCCTGGCCAGGGACATGGGGCTCGGATCGAACGCAGGGAGGTCGTCATGATTCGACGCGGGTTGATCTCCGGGGCGGCGCTCGTCTTCGCGACCGCCCTCATCACGGGGAGGGTCGTCTCCCAGGACAACGACGCCACGGCGGCGTGGCTGAAGCTCGCCTCGCCCGGTCCTTTCCACGAGAAGCTGAAGCCCCTCGCGGGAACGTTCGAGGCGACGACCAAGTTCTGGGCCGCTCCGGGAGCCGCGCCCACGGAGGCTCACGGCACGTCCGTCCACAAGCTGATCCTGGGCGGCCGCTACCTGCAGCAGGACTACGAGGCCAAGAGCGGCGACGTCGTGACCATGGCCGGGCACGGGCTCATGGGCTACGACAACGTCAAGAAGAAGTTCACCGGAGTCTGGGTCGATACGCTGAGCACGTCGGTCATGTCGTCTCTCGGCACGTGCGACGAGTCGGGGAAGGTGATCACCTCCACGTCGGAGTGGGATGACCCCGCGACGGGCAAGCCCGCGAAGCACAAGGCCGTCGTGACCATCGAGAGCGACCAGAAGCACACCTACGAGCTCTACTACACGAGCCCCGAGGGCAAGGAATGGAAGGCTCTCGAGGTCGTCTACGCGAAGAAGTAGCAGCGATGCGCCGCATGAGCGCAGTGACGGCGAGTCGATGGGCAAGCGACGCTCGTCGATTCACGCCTTTCGGTCAGCGCCCCGAGAGCTGCTGCCGCCAGACCTCCACGGCTCTCTTGCAGGTCGCGACGTCCGGCACGAGAGCGAGGCGGATGAAGTCGCCGCCGCCTTTTCCGAAGTAGCTCCCGGGGATCGTGACGAGGCCGAGGTCGAGCAGCTCGCGGGAGTAGTCCTCGTCGGTGCCGTGGCCCGCGGGCACGCGGACCCAGAGGAAGAAGGTCGCGTCTCCTCCCTCGGTCGCGAGGCCGGCTTCTCTCAGGAAAGAGTCGATGACGGCGCGCTTCTCCTGGAAGACGCGGCGCCGCTCCTCCGCGTGAGCGTCGTCGGACCACGCGACGGCGGCGGCGCGCTGCGTCCAGACGGGGCTCGCCACGCCGACGTTCGGGCGGAGCTTCGCGAGAGCGGCGATCGCGCGCGCGTCTCCCGCGACGAAGCCCGAGCGGTAGCCCGTCATGCCGGAGCGCTTCGAGCACGAGTGGAACGCGAGGACGTTCTCTCTCCCGAACTCGAGGAGAGAGCGGGGGCGCACGGACGACCAGATATCGACGTAGCACTCGTCCGAGCAGACGATCACGTCCTGCTCCCGCGCGAACTTCGCGAGCCGCTCGAAGTGATCGTCGGGCGCGAGCGCGCCTGTCGGGTTGTGAGGGTAGTTGCACCAGAAGACGGCGAGCCTCCGCGAGACTCCGCGCGGGAGGTCGTCGGGCTCGATCAGGAAACGGTTCGCCGGCTCGAGGACGACCTCGTGGACCTCTCCTCCCGCGAACCTCGTCCCGCGGTCGTAGACCGTGTAACCGGGAGCGGGGCATACGGCGACGTTCCTCTGCGTCCTGTTGTCGAAGAAGGCGAACGGGGCGAGGAAGATCGCCTCCTTGGAGCCGCCGGTCGGGAGGATCTCGGTCTCCGGGTCGAGCTCGACCCCGAAGCGGCGCTTCATGTATCCAGCCGCGGCGCGCCGCACGTCGGGGATTCCCTTCACCGTCGGATACTGCGAGATCTCGGGGATCGCTCCTCGCAGCGCTTCCTTGATGAAAGGAGGCGTCGGCTCGATCGGATCGCCCGTCCCGAAGTCGAAGACGACCTTGCCCGCGGCCTTGAGCTTCGCCTTCTCCGCCTCGATGCGGACGATCGGGTACTCCTCGAGCTTCTCGAGGACGGGATTCACGCGGACCACCGCGCACCTCGGCTTTCTTTCAGTGAGCATCCGGCCAGAGCTTACCCGGATTCAGGATGCCGTTCGGATCGAAGACGCGCTTGATGTCTCTCATGAGCCTGAGCTCGGCGGGGCCGAGCTGGAGAGGGACGAGGTCCTTCTGGACGAGCCCGATCCCATGCTCGCCCGAGATCGTGCCGCCGAGGGCGACGATCCTCTTGATCACGTCGCGGCAGGCCAAGGGGAGCTTCGCTCGCCACTCGTCCCCGGGCATGGAGCCCTTGAGGACGTTCACGTGGAGGTTGCCGTCGCCGGCGTGACCGTAGGAGATGTGGCGCAGGCCGAGCGGACCGAGGACCTCGTCGCATGCTCGGAGAGCCTCCGCGATCCGCGAGCGCGGCACGGCCACGTCGAGCTCGCGGTAGCGGGAGAGACGCTTCACCGCTTCTCCCACGCAGCGGCGGATCCGCCAGAGGTCGCGCGCGCTCTCGGGGCTCTGGGCGACGAGCACGTCCTGCGCTCCGGCGGCGAGGCAGGCTTCGCCGAGCTTGAGGAAATCGCGCTCGACCGCCTCGGCGTCGGTTCCGTCGACTTCCAGGAGGAGGCAAGCCTCGGCGCGAGAGACCTCGGCAGGGAAGCCGGCGCCGAGCCTCGCCTCGGCGGCGGCGAGGGCCGCGCGCCCGAGGAGCTCGCATGCGCACGGAGTGACTCGTGCCTGGAAGACCTTCGCGACGGCGACGGCGGCCGCCTCGAGAGAGGAAAAGGGCGCCATGAGCGTGCGCCGCTCCGAGGGAAAGGGGATCAGCTCGAGCACGATCTTCGTGACGATCGCGAGCGTCCCCTCGCTCCCGACGAGGAGGCGCGTCACGTCGTAGCCGGTCACGTCTTTCCGGAGCTTGCCTCCGGTCCTCACGACCTCGCCCGAGGCGAGGACGGCCTCGAGGCCGAGGACGTAGTCCTTCGTGACGCCGTACTTCGCGCAGCGAGGGCCGCCGGCGTTCTCGGCGACGTTTCCGCCGAGCTGGCACGAGGCCTTGCTCGCGGGATCGGGAGGATAGAAGAGACCCTTCGCCTCGACGGCGTCCTGGAGCCTCTCGGTGACGACTCCGGGCTCGACGGTCGCCGTGAGGTTCTCCTCGTCGATCTCGAGGATCCGGTCGAGGCGCGTGAGCGAGAGGACGATCCCTCCCAGGATCGGGATCGCTCCGCCGGAGAGGCCGGTGCCGGCGGCGCGAGCGACGATCGGGACGCGAGCATCGTTCGCGAGCCGGAGGACGCGCGCGACTTCCTCGGTGGAGCCGGGGAAGCAGGCGAGCTCCGGCCACGCGTGGAGGTCCTCGGTCTCGTCTCGCCCGAGCGGCTCGAGCTCCGCCCGCTCCTTCTTCACGTGAGCGGCCCCGAGCGCGTCCTCGAGCGCGCGGACGAG
>JACQDU010000498.1 GCA_016200955.1 bacterium | reverse complement strand
CTGGGCTCGCGCGCGGGGTCGGCCTCGGAGGTCCGTCTCGCGAAGTCCTGGAGGATCGCCTCCCACTCGGCCGGCGGGCGAGTCGAGAGCTTCTCGAGCGTGCGCTTCATGGCGTCTTCCGCGGTCCCGCGCGGGCCGGTCGCGACCGTGACGCCGAAGTCGTCGAGCGCCTTGTCGTAGAGCTCGTCTCCCATGCCCTTTCTCAACAGGTCGTCGAGCCACCCGTTGACGCCCCTGTGCTGGGAGATGTCCTTCGAGAACTTCTTCGCCTGTGCCGTGATCTGCGGCACCGTGAGGAAGGCGAAGCCGACGACGAGCGCCACCACGCAGAGGAAGAACGCCGTCACCGGCATCCACCGGTGCCGGAAGCGCCGCTCGACCTTCCCGACGAGGCTCGTCGCTATGTAGGAGAGGACGAACGTCATGAAGATGAGCGGGAAGAAGTCGCGCAGGAGATAGAGGAGCGCGACGAAGGCGCCCCAGATCGAGATCTTCTTGAGCGGCAGCTTGAGCAGGAACCGGAGGAGCGGCATGCGCGCCGGCTCGAGCACCGGATCGGCCGCCGCGAGGAAGTCGCCGGACTCGGTCGAGATCGACACCGCGAGCAGGGCCTCGGGCGGGCTCGCCGGGGCGCCCGAGCGGAGCTGGCTCGCGGGAACGTCGTTCACCTAGACGCCTCCGGATCGCAGGAACCCTATGAATAGCACAAAACCATAGAAGCAACAGACGCCGAGCCCGACGAGCCCGAGGACGGCCGTCATCGGGAAGTTGCCGATGAAGCGATGGAGGTCGCCTCCCGCGCTCGAGCTCACGAGCATGTAGCAGCTCCCGAGGATCACCGAGCCCATGATCACCGAGAGCGCGAGGCGGTTCGTGGCGAGCGCGTACTTCTTGAGCGCGTCGTCGAGGTCGAGGTGCTCGAGCTGGATCTTCGCCGTGCCCTCGCGGAGGTGGCGGAGGAAGATCCTCAGGTCGCGCGGCCCCGACTGGGCGAGGTAGTAGAGCTCCTCCGCGATCCTCACCGGCTCGCGCGAGAAGAAGGCCGGGTCCGTCAGGCGCCGGAGGTAGATCTTGAGGACGTAGGGGCGGATCGCGCCGAGCGGGTCGAGCTCGGGGTAGAGGTCGCGTGCCACGCCGTCGATCGTTGCGAGCGCCTTCCCCATGAGGAGGAGGTCGGCGGGCAGGATGATCTCGTGGCGCGTGATCACGTCGAATAGCTGCGAGATGTAGCGCCCGACGTCGATCTTCGAGATCTCGACCGCCTCGTAGCGGTGGAGGAGGTCGTCCACGTCGCGCCGGAGCCCGCGGACGTCGGTCTTCTCGCCGATCAGGCCGAGCTTGAAGAACAGCCGGACGAGCTTGTCGATGTTGTTCGTGAGCACCGCGACGAGGAACCCGAGGAGCTCGTCGATCCTCTCCTGGTCGAGGATCCCCATCATGCCGTAGTCGATGAAGCAGATCCGGTTCCCCTCGATGATGAAGATGTTCCCGGGGTGGGGGTCGGCGTGGAAGAAGCCGTGCACGAAGACCTGCTCGATGATGAGCCGGATCCCGTTCTTGGCGACCGTCTCGCGGTCGAGGCCCGCCTTCTCCTTGATGAGCTTCGACTCGACCTTGATCCCGTCTATGTACTCCTCGCAGAGGACGCGCGCGGTCGTGTACTCGTCGTAGACTTTCGGGACGTAGATCGTCGGGTCGTCCTTGAAGTTCCTCGCGAAGCGCTTCATGTGGTACGCCTCGCGCTCGAAGTCGATCTCCTTGGAGAGCGACTTCCGGAACTCCTTCACGGCCTCGGCGGGCGAGTAGCGGCGGACCTCCGGCATCCGCTCCTCCGCGAGCTCGGCGAGCCACTCGAGGATCCCGAGGTCCGTCGAGATCGTGCGCTCGAGGTTCGGCCGCTGGACCTTGAGGATCACGCGGCGGCCGTCCTTCAAGGTCGCGCGGTGGACCTGCGCGATCGAGGCCGCCGCGAGCGGCTGGTCCTCGAAGTCGGAGAAGATCTCCGAGAGCGGCCGCTTGAGCTCGGCCTCGACGTGAGCCTTGATCCCCGAGACGTCGAAGGGCGGGACCTTGTCCTGGAGCTTTCTGAGCTCCGTGATGAGGCTCATGGGGATGAGGTCGGGCCGCGTCGCCATGATCTGCCCGAGCTTCACGAAGGTCGGACCCAGCTCCTGGAGGATGAGCCGGACCCTCTCCTCCCAGGTCAGCTCGAGGTACTTCTCCTCGTCCTTCCGCTTGAAGACCCAGGCGCCGATGTCGTGGAGCGCCGAGGCCAGGCCGATCCGCGTCACGAAGTGGCCGAAGCCGTACTTCACGAGGACGCTGGCGATCTGGAGGACTCGCGTCCCCCCGCGCGCGGCGTACGGGAGTTGGGTCAGGCGCATTCGGGCTCCGCCGCGGGCTTCTGCGGGGCAGCGATCTTATAAGGAGACCCGGCAAATTTCAGCATTCGCCGGAGGCGAATGCCGTAGTGCAATAGTTCACTTGCGCCTTGGCGGGTCTCGTAGCCGCGCGTTGCACAAAGAGCTCGACGCCAAGGCGCTTGTGAATTCACACGAGAACCTGCCCGGGGAGGAAACTCTTACCAGGGCCCCCGGAGCCGCCACAACCGTGCGCGAAATTCGGGTGCGTCCGCGGTGCCCTCGGAGAGCGAGACGGCCCGCGCGTGGTCCGCGATCGCGCCCGAGCGCTCGCCGACCATCTCTCGCATGATCCCCCGGTCGCTCCAGAACCGCGCGTTGTCGGGGTCGAGCGTGATCGCCTGGGTGAGGTCGGATATCCCGCCGCGGGCGTCGCCCTTCCGGAAACGGGCCCAGGCTCGCTGGCTCCACGCGTCCTTGTTCACCGGATCGAGGTCGATCGCGCGGGAGAGATCGGCGATCGCGCCGTCGTGGTCGCCCTTGGCCTCCCTCGCGGTGCCGCGGCCTTGCCAGGACCAGGCGTGGCCGGGGTCGAGCT
>JACQDU010000497.1 GCA_016200955.1 bacterium | reverse complement strand
GGTGAGCACGGGCTCGAGCGGGAGGCCCATGTGCCTCATGGCGACGAGGTGCATCGCGAGCTGGATCGCTCCTCCGAGGAGAAGGGCCCACGAGAGCGCGTGGACTCGCAAGACGGGCTCCGGGAGGAATCGCCCGCCGACGAGGAGCGCCGCGATCCAGACGAGGTTGAGCGCGCAGGGAGCCGCCGCCGGCGCCGCGAAGTGGTCGAGCGCGTTCAAGGCTCCCGTGAGGAGGCCCGAGACGCAGATGAAGACGAGGTAAGGGAGCAGGACCTGCGACAGCGAGAGCGCGAGGTCCGCGTGCTCGACCGCCTCGCGGGAGAAGCGGCTCGCGATGCCCCAGCCCGGCTCTCCCGCGAGCGCGTGGCCCGTCTCGATGCGCGCCACGAACGCGATCGCTTCGAGGACGAGCACGAGGAGCGTGAGCCCGAGCGCGAGCCGGTTCGTGGCGGCCGACGAGAGCTTCCTCGCCTCGTCGGGCTTGCCCTTCTCACGGGCCTCGATGAAGACCGGCACGAAAGCGGCCGAGAGGGCGCCTTCTCCGAACAGCCTCCGGAAGAGGTTCGGGAGGGTCCAGGCGACGAAGAAGGCGTCAGCGACGCTGCCCAGGCCGAGAGCTCGCGCCATGACGATGTCGCGCGCGAACCCCAGGAAGCGCGAGAGCATCGTCAGGCCGAAGACGGTGCCGACGCTCGCGAGCGGGTTCTTCGCCCTGCCCGAGGCGACGCGCGGCGCGGCTTCCGGGGCTACCTGGAGCGGCGGGCTCACCTGGGCTTCTCTTGCTTCGCGCGAGCCTCGGTCACGACGCACACGAGCTCGCGCACGGCTTCCTCGATGGATTGGGCGTCGAGGACGGAGGAGGAGACGGCGACTCCCCGGGCGCCCGCCTCGACAGTGCTCGCGGCGTTCTCCCTCGTGACTCCGCCGATCGCGTAGACGGGGACGGTCGCCCGCGCGGCGAGCTCGCGGAGCCGCTCGAGCCCGGACGATCCGAGCTCGGGCTTCGTGGGAGACGGGAAGACCGTCCCGATCCCGAGGTAGTCGATCGGAGAAGCGAGCGAGCGTTCGAGCTCCGGTCCGTCGTGCGCCGATGCCCCGACGAGAGCGCTCGGCCCGAGGAGCTTCCGCGCGTCCGCCGCGGGGATGTCTTCTTGCCCGAGATGCACGCCGTCGGCTCCCGAGAGCGCCGCGATATCCGGTCGGTCGTTCACGATCACGAGAGCGTCCGCGCTCTCGCAGATCGAGACGAGCTCCCGCGCCTTCGAGAGGAGCTCTCGCCCGCTCGAGAGCTTGTCCCGGAGCTGGAGGATCCGCGCTCCTCCCGCGATCGCGCTCCTCGCCATGGCCTCGAGCGGGTGACGGCCCTGCTTTTCTTCCAGCAAGACGTAGACCGGGCGATCTCGCAGGAGAGCGCGGCCGCGGCTCGCCGTCTCGAGGTCTCGCTCGAGCGCGTAAGCGTCGTAGCGGATGAGCTCGATCTCGCGCGAGGAGGCGTGCGCGAGCGGCCTCGCGTACTCCTCGAGGGCCCGGAGCGCTTCCTTCACGCGCGAGAGGTTCGCGCGAGCGACGTCCTCGCTCGTCTTCCTGAGGACGCGGTGCGCCTCCTCCTTCTGCTCCTCCTCGGGCGAGGGACGGAGCGGGTCGGAGAAGACGTCTCGATGGAGCGCGAGGTCCGTGAGGCCCGCCCGCTCGAGGCAGAGGTGGATCCGAAGGCGCATGTCCTTCGTCCGGCGAGCGAGGTCCTCGGCGGCGAGGACGAAGCGGGCGTGCTCCTCGACGACGCGCAGCCCCTCGAGGGCGCGGTTCCGGTTGGCGTCGATGATCCGGAGAAGGTGGCGTCTCTGGCGTTCTTCCTCGACCATGGGGCCTCCTCACTTTATCGGCTCCGGGAGGTGCTTGTCTGCGGGAGCTTTTCCGGCAACACTCTGGCCTGTGAAATGCCCTCAGTGCGGGTATCAGAACAAGCCTGACGCCAACTCCTGCAACCTCTGCCAGGGAGTCCTGAAGAAGGTCCCGCGCGCGCCGGAGAAGGAGAAGGCCAAGGGCGCCTCGGGGTCTGCCGGGCAGCCCACGCCGGCCTCTCTCCCCCGTGCTCTCGTGACGCCGGCGACTCCCGCGGCGCCCGTCGTCGAGCCGGCCGCGACTCCCGGCGCCGAGCCGGTGGGGAAGAAGCACTACCTCCTCCGAGCCGGAGCTCCGCCGATCCTCCTCGAGGACGGGAAGACGTTCACGTTCGGCCGCCAGCCCACGTGCTCTCTCCCGATCCCATCGAGCCGCGTCTCTCGCTTGCACGCCGAGATCCGCTGGGAGAACGAGAAGCCGATCGTCGCCGACAAGAACTCCTCGAACGGCACGTTCGTGGGCGGGCGCCCGGTCAAGGATCACGCGCTCGCCGACGGCGACGAGCTCGAGATCGGTCCCTTCCACTGCACTTACCGCTTCTACGACCCGTCGGCCGCCGCCGCGCCCGCCGCCGACGCCGCGATGGAGGGAACGAACACGATCGCCTTCAAGGGCGACCTGTTCGCGGGCCGCATCGGCGAGGGCGGGATCACCGAGGTCCTCCAGACGCTCGAGTTCAACGCGAAGACAGGCACGCTCGACGTCGCCTGGCGCGAGGGGATCGCCTCGATCACCGTGGACAAGGGGATCCCTCTCTGCGCCAAGGCGGGCGAGCACCAGGACGAGGACGCGATCTTCTACCTTCTCTCCCTCAAGGAGGGACGGTACACGTTCTCTCCCGAGATGGCCGGCGCGGAGAAGCGCATGAAGCTCTCGATCGGCGGCATCCTCCTCGAGGCCGCGCGGCGGCAGGACGAGGTCGCGAACAGCGGAGAACGGCCCGCTCCCTGAGAGACGAGCTCACCGGCCTCCGTCGCGCCATTTTCGTGGAAGAACGTTCTCGCCCCCCAGATGACGAGCGGGCGCCCCGGAGGGCGCCCGCTCGCTGAGATCATGTGAGCCCAACCCTGGTCGGTTAGCCACCCGGAGGGTCGGCGAGGACGCCGAGAGCGCCACCTTCGGCACCCGGCGCGGTAATCGTCGCGACGTTCACCGTGCTGATGCCCGGCGTGCTGGGCGTCAGGCGCTGGACGTGCGAGTCCACCGTCGTGCAGATCATGCTGTCCTTGTGGTTGCCGATCATGTTGCCCGTGTGCGACGACGCGCCCGTGCCGCCGCCGAGGTCGTTGATCGGCTGCTTGGACTTGTCACCCGCGAGCAAGGTCTGCGATCCCGAGTTGGACGTGATCTGCTTCATCGTCCACCCGTACGACAGCTCGGTCATCGACGAGAGGGGCGCGTCCGCTCCCGCGATCGCCGAGATGATCGGCGAGGCGAGGAGCGTCGTGGAGCCGGATGTCTGGCCCCACTGCCACGTCCTTCCGTCCGCCTTCGCTTCCGGGGGCATCGAGACGAACTGGTCCGGAGAGCTCGGGCAAACGAACGACTCGGAGTTGTCGAGCTTGAGGGAGTCCCAGACGAGCGCCCGCATGCAGCGCGAGGCGACGTCCGTGGACACGTCGCCGTCGTTCACGCCGGGCTTGGCGAGGTGAGGATAGAACCGCCAGTCCGTGGCGTACTGGAAGGCAGCCTTGGCGATCTGGCCAAGGTTGTTGCCGCACTTGACCTGGTTCGACTTCTCCTTGGCCTTGAGGAGGGCCGGCATGAGGAGGGTCGCCAGAACGCCGATGATGGCGATAACGACGAGGAGCTCGATGAGCGTGAAGCCACGGTTTGCGTGTCGCTTCATTGAGTGGATCTCCTTCTATTCCGCGGGAACCATCACCCCCCGGCAGCCGCACGCGGCGGATGTCGATCGAGTGCCCGCGCTCCCTTTGTTTGAACTCGTGAGTCTTACACGACCACCCCGGTGCCGGTTCACTGGACTTCACGTGACGCGATAGTGACGGCGAGGTGACCCGCAGCTCATGGAGAATGAATAGAAGGAAGATGCCGAGCCGGAGGCCGCCGGATATCCCCTGGGGAATACCTGCCGCACCAGTCGCGCCCCGGGTCCCTCCCGCAGCCGGAGCAGGTCAAGTATGCCACGGAGTCCGTTAGGACATCAAGGACATCAAGAACATCCGTACGAATCCTGTACAGACCTCGACGAGGAGGCCCGGAGGCTCCGCCTCCGGGGCCTCTTGCGTTGACGGCGAGCGCCGCGATCCTCTAG